>NZ_NOXX01000224.1 GCF_002251775.1 Flavobacterium aurantiibacter | reverse complement strand
CGGGTTGCGGCGGGTCGGGCATTTTGCTGCAATGGCGCTTGCTCCCGCCGTTTTTGGTAGCAGCTTCGCGGCGCTTCTTGCAGTCGCACGACAAGCCACACCAAAAATAGGCACGCGCTTCACGGCATTTCCGCGTCATTCCCTGCTGCGAGGTGAGTGCACAACAAAACGTTTTTCTAAGAAGAGTACTTAACCAAAAAAATAAACCTCGCTTAAACGAGCTTAAACGAGATCGGAATTTTATGTTTTGGGTGCGTTATCCGTGTTAGCGGTAGTTGCTATTTTATTTTTAGGTTGTCTGGGTTTTGTCTGTTGTCCCACAGTGTGTGAATTATAATTTGGTTTTGGTTAAATTCATAGAATACTATGAAGTTTTCAATGAATAATCCACGAACAGGTTCTATTTCTGTCTTAATTCCGATTTCAGGTTGTTTTTTTAGAATTAAAATTTCTTTAATTAGTTTTTTGTATAGTTTAAGAGAATAGGTCTTGCTTTTATTTCTTTGAGCATAGAACTCCATAATGTCAAGGAGTTTATTAGTTACATTTCTTGACTAAATTATTTTGCGCTTGCCCATTTGGCAACCTTCTTGTCTAGCGTTTCATGGTCCATAGATAAACCTTCCTGTATTTCTTTCTTTGATTGCATAATTTCTTGTCTTTGGTCTTCGGTTAACTTTAGCACTTCTGCGTCTGTTTTTGAGTCAAGAATTGTTTTAATAGCCTTAAGAAATGAAACATCGTTAATCTCGGATATTCTATGCACTAATAGTTTTTTTAGTTGAATTGCTGTCATGTTTTCTATTTCTAGTTGCACGAATTTACAAAATATTTCCGGTCTTGTGCTGTGCGTCGCAATTATTGCTAACGTTCCTCCAATAGCCTACTTTGGCGATAAAGCGAAACGAATATTTCCCTACTAAGATAACTGTTTTTTGCAACGCACTGTTCGCTTCGCTCGGGTCGTGGAAGCAAACTCAAGCGCTTTAAATCGATTTAAGAAAGAGCGGTTTTGGTAGATATTTTGAAGATTTGGTTTTGGGTTGGGGATGTGCAAAGGTTACGGCCGTTGGCAGCTGCCCTTTTTTATTTATGGCTCAATTACTCTAATTTTCCCTTCTTCGCTGATTACAAGCTTTTGACCTAGAGCTTTCTTTTTCTCAATCAGTTTCTGAGAAGAAATTTTTATTGCTCTTTTAATTTTTTCCTTTAGAATTTCTCTCTCATTATTGCTCATCGGAAATTGTTTTTAATTTGTTGAACTTTTGAGAATTATGTATTGTGAAACTTTCGTTTTCAATTTCTTTTTCTGCGATCAATTCTGATTCAGGCTTTGAGTTATCGAATATAAGCAAAGAATCAACTTTGTTAGAATAAAGAAGAAAAAGATTTTTTATTCCAGCTTTATATCTTCTTTCAATAACATCTGGTGCTATATTATGTCCTCCTTCAATTACTCTTTTTTTAACCCCTCTAAAATTTGCCAATTACAACTTGAACTAAAAAATAAGCCGCTCTAGAATCGCTTCTAAAGAGGTCTTTTTCTGTTCAGATTTATGATTTTTACTTTTTAAAAGAGGTTGTGCAACAGCTACGGCTGTTACCTGCTGTGTTTTTTTCGGTTATACATTTTCTATTACGAATTTAACAATTTTGTCTTTACGTTGCTGTATAAGTTCTTTCGTCCAAGTTGCACTTTCAGCCGTCATTTTTTGTATTTCTCGTTGTTGTTTCAAATGATTGTAACTATTGAGTTTGTCGGCAAATGGTTTATTACCAACAGAACAATTATGTGATTTAGAAAGCAACAAATAATTACCTAAACAATTGATATATTGATTTACAAATTCCTCATCATAACTGTCATAACCTGTTTCTGGATTTTCAGTTTGTGGTGCAATATGTTCTAATTCTGGACTAACGATTTTGTCAAAACGAGTTGCCGTGTAACCACTTTTGCCTTGTCTTTCCAAATGGTTTTCGTATTTCCAAAGTAAATATTTTGCGGTTGTATGATTTATTCCTCCTTGAATTGAACGCTCTAATTCTTTGTTTCCCCAATATGACCACCACCAATCTTGTGTAGTTTTCATCCAATCAATTCTTACATTTATTGGTGTGATGTCAGGATTTTCCGAAGTGAATTTTTGATAAACGTCATTTAGTCGTGATGTAATTTCGGCTCTTGTTCCGATTAGTCTGTGTCGCAAAACCATTGTTTCCAACTTACTACAAAGCAAACTAATTTGATTTATTGGTAAACCAAATTTGTATGCCTTGATAATGAATGGCATTGCAATACCAATTCCGCCAAGTGTTACAAGCGAATGAATTTCTAAATTTTCTCTTTCGTCTTTGCTGAAAAATGTTGTTAGATGCTCAAAACTTATAGCAAGCGATTGAGTAAACGATTTGATAAAAGGAATTGGGTTTGCTTCCGATAACAACTTATTTATTTTGTCGATTGCGTTTGTTTCCCAAAGTGAATTGAAGTGAACACGAAGTGTGTAAACTAAAACATCATCTTCGTTAATTCTGTATTCGATTGATGAAATTGATTTGTAAATTTCTTCAAATCGGTCTTTGATTTCTTTTATCAGACTTTCTTTTTCTTCGCCACCATAAAGATGAACGTTGAACATAAATTGAGCCTTGATAATTTCCAAATTTGAAGGCTTTTTACCTCTGTTGTTTTGGAAAATAAACATCTGAATTGCTTCCGATGCGTCTTTTACTGGATGTGTTGTGCAAGATGCGTTTTGAACAGTGTCCAACATTTTCAATAGATATGTTTCGTCTTTATCGGCAAGTTGAGAAGTAAAAAAGTCAAATGCAATTGCAATACGTTTTGCGGAAACGGTTTTTATTCCATTTCTGTCTTTTTTGCTTTGGTCAATTACGCAATCTTTGAAAAATCTGTCGTCATAATCAACTGTTTCAAAACGATAAGTTGAGTTTCGTTTAATGATGTCTTCAAATGTTTCCTGTTCGGTTTCGTTTAAAGGTCTGATTTGTTTTAGTCTGCTGAATAATGCTGATAAGAAAATGACGATTGTCGTCATTCGTTGTTGTCCGTCAATTATTCCAAACTTTTTCTCGTCTTTTTCTTCAAATAGAAAGTGTCCGAAATAGTATTTTGATAGGGTAGAACTTTTATTGTAGTCTTCCAAGTCAGACAAAAACACATTTGTCTGTTTTGGCGACTTTGCTTTTTCAAGTTCCGTGTCCCAAGAATATGCTCTTTGATATGTCGGCACAAAAATTTTGTTACCTGCCAACATTTGCTTTATAGTTGTAGATGCTTTCATTAAATATTTTTCAGATTAAAAATATCAAAGGTAGCTTCGCCACCTTTGAATTATGATTTTTAATTATAAAGTTCTGATTAGTGAGTCATTTTCTTTTCTCAATTCGGTTTTCCCTTTTGTCGTTGTAATAGCAATGTCTGAACCGTGCCATCTTGCATTCGTTGCATCTCCGTTACCAATGGTTCGAACTAAAGAACCATTTTCTTTACGAATTTCAACCTTTCCTTTTACAGTTGTGATTGCGACTAATGACTGGTCAGAATTAAAATCTGCGGAAACTGCGTCACCATTTCCGATTGTCCTAACTAAAGAACCGTTGTCCTTGCGGATTTCAATTTTACCACTTTTGATTTGTAAAATATTCATATACTTTTTGATTTTGTTTATGCTTACTCTGTTCGGTTTTCAGCTTTCCCGTTAGTTCTGCAAATGTCGGATGTCAGTCGGTCAAAACGTGTCGTTCTGTGCGGTCGTCATAACGTAGCAGGTAACGTGCAGCGGATTGGCGTCAGTAGCGGTAAATTTAGTAAAAATATTGTGCGTGATGAAAGATTTTGAGCAAACCGTTTTGTTTCCGGCGGAATAGATACTAACTATTGCGCCAAACCGCTGTTAGCAGAAGATTTATTTGTAAACTTCAACTATTTGTTTTCCTTCTGAGTCTGTCTTTATCCTGTAATTATAAGTTTGAGTTGAAATATTCTGATTTGGAAGTAAAACTTTTGCTTCGCAATCACAAGTTTTATATTCATCATTTTTTTCTAAAGTAACAATGTTTGTCAGTTTTGCTCGTCTAATATTCTCAAGCTCATTCTGATAATTTTTTAAGTATCCTTCTTCTCTATTTCTTATATTTTTGTAGCGTTCCTCAAGCTCTTCTTTATATGAATTAATCGTGTCTCTATTGATTTCAACATTATATGTTGAATCTAAACTATTAAGTACTTCTTCTTGTTCGCTAATGTTATTTTCAATATTATCAACTTCATAAATCAAATCGATTACTGTTTCTGAAACATTCTCACCGTCACATTTAGGAGTTGTAACAATTATTTTTGAACAATTTTGAAATATAAAAGTTAGAAATAATACCATTGTCAATTTTGTCCTCATTTGAAAAAGATGATTAATATTAACCTACTTTCAGTTTTTAAGGTCGCTGTTTCGGCTTTTCCGACCTTTGATTGAATTCTCAAATCGTGTTCAAAATTTTCTGCTAACTCAACAATCGGCGAACTCCCCTCCTTTTCTCAATTTTCAAAAACACACATCAATTATTTAATAACAACACGTTACATCAATAAACCTACACGCATTTTGTCTATGTTAAATTGGGTACTTGTTTCGCCTCTTGTCCTACTTATCAAATTCGTAAATCGCTAAATTACGGGATTCCCACCTCCCAAAACTACCTACTTATAGGTATTTTTTCACGATTTTTTGGTAACGTATGCCCTAGCCCGGATGGCAGCGGCAGCCCGTAAGAAAAATACGGTATTGTGAAACGGTTAGAGCGTGGTGACCCAAGAAACCGCGCGCAAACCGATTGAACAAACCGGATTTTTTGCGGACTATAGCGAACAGCCGGATTAGCTACTAACCCTCGATCGTGATTTGATGTAGCCGTTTAGCAATACCGTGGCTAAAATTACCGCGGCGCCGATGTAAAAACCAAGACTCATTTGCTCACTGTCGCCTAAGATGAAGTACGCTAAAAAGATGCCGTACACAGGTTCGAGATTGGTGGTAAGCATAACCGTATAGGGCGAAAGCTTTTTCATGATGTCGACCGATGCCGTAAACGCATAGGCCGTGCAAATACTCGCCAAGATGAGCATGTAAAACCAATCGCTGCCGGAAAGTTGAAGTAACTCGGCCCTAACTTCGCCCGTTGCCAACAAGTACACACTCACGGCTAGAAATCCGGCGAAAAATTCGTACACCGTTAAAATAGAAGCGGGATTGTTGCGAGTTAATTTTCCGTTACACAAGGTAAATAAAACGCCCATAATTAGCGAAAACAACGCACAAATAGCTCCTTCGAGATACTGCACCTCGACTTGTATGATAAAACTGAGTCCGGCGACGATTATCAATCCAAAAAACACTTCGTACCACAGCATTTTACGCTTGAAAAAGAAGGGCTCTAGCAAGGCCGCAAAGAACGAACCCGTTGAAAATACCGCCAAGGTTATGGAAACATTCGAAATTTTAATGGCTTTGAAGAAGAAAATCCAATGCAAGGCAATTAGCAAACCTACGCCCGCCGTTTTGAGTAACAACGCCCGAGAAATGGCCAAATTTACCTTCCGACTGCGTTGCCACAAATACAAAAAAACTGTAGCTAAACCCATGCGAAACCACACCAAACGGTATTCTTGTATGCTGATTAAATCGCCCAAAACAGCAGTAAAACCCCATATAAAAACTATGAGGTGCATTTTAAGATGTGCGCCGGTTTTATCGTTTAGCATTGCGAAGCAGGTAAATCGCTAAAGTACCGAAAAGTACGTTTGGTGTCCACACGGCCAACAAAGGCGGAATGCTCGATTTTTCGGCCAAAACTCCAAAAATTTTATCGAAGAAGATATACGTAAATGCCAAAGCTATACCGATAGCCAAGTTAATTCCCATACCGCCGCGACGCTTCATAGACGAAACCGCCACCGCAATTATGGTTAGTATAAACGCCGAAACCGGAATACTGAATTTCTTGTAATACACCACCAAATACGAACTGATGTTGCTCGAACCGCGGTTTCGCTCCTTGTCGATAAAACTGCTCAACTCGTGTAAACTCAAGGTTTCGGCCACGTAAACGGTAGGCGTTAAATCTTCTAAATCGAATTGAAAAATCGTATCCATTTTGGGTTTCGACTCTAACTTATCCGACAGCGGTCCGATGGTGCGTTTTTTGTATCCGTACAGCGAAAAGTTCTTCTTAATCGGATTGTATTTAATACGGTCGGCATTGATTTTAAACACCATTTTGTTGTTGGCATCGAACTTCTCGTACGAAAAGTTGAACGCCATTTTGGCATCGTGATTAAAAGTACCAACGTGAATGAAATCGGTTTTATTAACTTGTCGAAATACGTTGCTGTTTTTTCGAATTTGCGCTTTTCCGCTACTGCCTTTCAGATAGTTATATCGAAAATTATTAAATCCTTCGCTGGCTTTTGGAACAATAAAAATTCCCATTAACAACGAAAACAAAGAAACGATGGTGGCACCAAAAATATAGGGGCGTAAAAATCGGGTAAACGATATTCCGCTGCTCAGTATGGCAATGATTTCGGTGTTGTTAGCCAACTTCGAGGTAAACCAAATTACGGAAAGGAATAGGAAAATCGGGAAAAGTAGGTTGGCGAAATAAATTGTAAAATCGAGGTAATAGAGTGCAATTTTACCGAAAGGTATTTTGTTTTCCATCATTCGATTGACCTTTTCGGCAACGTCGATCGTAATTCCGATGGGAATAAAAAGCATCAGCATCACCGAAAAGGTAGCCAAATACCGGTTCAGGATGTACTTATCGATTATCGTTAACTTCCCCATCTTTAGTTTTTGCATATTACAAACGCTGGTTCATTTGTTTTACCATCTTATTTTTCCATTCGGCGAAAGTGCCTGCAAGAATTTGTTTGCGTGCTTCGCGCACCAACCACATGTAAAACCCAAGGTTGTGAATGGTTGCAATTTGTTTGCCGAGATACTCGTTCGCTGCAAATAAATGGCGCAAATACGCTTTCGAGTATTCGTGATCTACAAAGGTTGTTCCGTTTTCATCTAAAGGTGAAAAATCGGCTTCCCACTTTTTATTCTTGATGTTAATGGTGCCGTTTGCCGTAAACAACATGCCGTTTCGGGCGTTTCGTGTAGGCATCACACAGTCGAACATATCAATTCCCAACGCAATATTCTCCAAAATATTGATTGGCGTACCTACTCCCATCAAGTAACGCGGTTTATCTTGTGGCAGAATCTCGGTTACGACCTCGGTCATTGCGTACATTTCTTCGGCGGGTTCGCCCACAGATAAGCCTCCGATGGCGTTACCTACTTGGTTGGAATTTGCAATGTATTCGGCTGATTGTCGGCGTAAATCCTTGTACGTACTTCCTTGAACAATCGGAAAAAATGCTTGCGAATAGCCGTATTTGTACGGAACTTTTTCCAAATGTGCGATACAGCGATCGAGCCAGCGGTGCGTCATATGCATAGAACGCTGTGCATAGCGGTAATCGCACGGATACGGCGTACATTCGTCGAACGCCATGATGATATCGGCTCCGATGGTGCGCTGAATTTCCATCACATTTTCGGGTGTGAAAAAGTGGTAGGAACCATCGATATGCGACTTAAACTTAACGCCTTCTTCTTTTATTTTTCGATTGGCCGAAAGCGAATATACTTGATAACCGCCCGAATCGGTAAGTATGTTTCGGTCCCAATTCATGAACTTATGCAAACCTCCTGCCCGCTCTAAAATATCGAGCTGCGGACGCAAATACAGGTGATACGTATTTCCGAGGATGATGTCTGGATTAATTTCTTCGCGCAATTCGCGTTGGTGAACGCCTTTTACAGACGCTACCGTTCCTACGGGCATAAAGATTGGCGTTTCGATAATTCCGTGATCTGTAGTAATTTTTCCGGCGCGCGCACGCGAATGCGGGTCGGTATGTAGCAGATTAAATTCCATAGTATTTTTAACGGCTGCAAAGATACACAAAGCCTTGGCATCGTCGGCATTTGTGCAAAAACGGTAGAGTACTTTTAATTTGGGTGTGAAAGGGCGCTCGTAATTCTTGACTAGGTACTGCAACATCCCGTTCCGAATACATGTAAATGCTTTGTGCAATCGGCATTAAAAAACGTCTTCATTCCACTCAATTTAAAGAATTGGCGTAAATAAACCTATTCTTAAAAATTGGCGCAAATAAACCTATTTTCAGAAATTGGCGTAAATAAACCTATTTTTTGTATTTTTGAATAAATAATACTTTGCTATGTATGCAGTGATCACAGGCGACATTATTGCTTCAAGAAGCGTAGAGCCAAACCGTTGGCAACCTTTGCTCGAGAAATTTCTGCAAGAAAATGCCGAACCCGCTCACGAATACGCTATTTCGCGCGGCGACAGTTTTCAAATTCAGGTTTTGGCTTCTAGCTGTTTGGAAGTGGCCATTCAACTTTCGGCTTTGCTGAGCGCCGAATCGGGCGTTGGTGTTCGTATGGGAATTGGCTTGGGAACCACGGAATTGTCGGAAAAATCTATTTCAAAGAAAATGAGTGAGGCACATATCTTTTCCGGTAAGGCATTCGATATGCTCAAAAACGACCGCCTTCGCATTAAAACTAAAAACCAAGAATTCGATGAAACGCTCAACGTAATTTGTAGCTTTATCGGAATTTTGATAAAAAACTGGAAACCCGCAACGGCTGCAACGATTTATCACGCTTTGAAACAAAACGACTTATCGCAAAAAGCCTTGTCGGCACTGCTGCAAAAACACGAGACCAGTGTTTCAAAAGCATTAAAACGCGGCGGATTTCACGAAATAACTCAGGCCATTAGCTTGTTCAAAAAAATGCTCGAAACATGCTCGATTTAACTCTAAAAATACTGCTGGCCCATTTGTTAGGCGACTTTGTTTTGCAGTCGTCTCGTATGGCAGCCGACATTGAACAACGCGTGTTAAAATCACCTATGCTTTACTTGCACGCGGGCATTCACTTCTTCTTATTGCTGCTGTTGACGCAATTTTCAAAAGACACTATTTTGAGCTGCATCGTACTGGCTGCCAGTCATTTTGTAATCGATGCGTTCACAAAAACTGTATTAAAAAAACGGCTGAGCCCTATTGCTGTTTTTAGTATCGATCAGTTACTGCACTTTGGTGCTCTTGCGCTGTTTGTGGCCTATCATCAGACATACGAAATAGATTGGGAACGTATTTTCGGTACGCAAACCCTTTTGGCTGCAAACGCCGTTTTGGTTACCACCTTTTGTTCGGCTGTTGTGATGAAGAAATTGATGCAGTTTTTTCCGTACGAAGCGCCAAAAACGGGACTTGCAGAAGCCGGATTTTACATTGGGATTCTGGAACGTTTGCTGATTTTCATTTTCATCACTTGCAATTTGTGGGAAGGCGTTGGCTTTTTACTTGCTGCGAAATCTATTTTTCGCTTTGGCGATTTGCGCGAAAACAAAGAAATAAAACTAACCGAATACATACTTATCGGAACGCTATTGAGCTTCACGCTTGCTATCGTAACCGCACTAATTTATCTAAATATCCGAGTCACACTAAATTAAAAAGTTATGCAAACCGAATTTGAATCTGCCGAAGATTTTGCCGTCGACCAACTGCGAAAATTACGCGAAATTGTTTCTAAAACACTGGAAGAAGAGCAATTAATTACCGAAAATCTGTTGCATCCACCGCGCGAATACCTGACTCAGGGACAGAAAATTTCTGATAAAGTGGCACGTTTTGGCGGCAGCTGGTCGTTTATCATCAGCTTTTTTGTTTTGCTGGTCGTATGGATTTTATTCAACAGCTTGGCATTAACGTCTGAGCGCTTTGATCCGTATCCGTTTATATTGATGAATCTCATCTTGTCGTGTATTGCTGCTTTGCAAGCGCCGATTATCATGATGAGTCAGAACCGACAAGAGGAAAAAGATCGGCAGCGTTCTGAAAACGATTATTTAGTAAATTTGAAATCCGAACTCGAAATTAGAAGTTTGCATCAGAAAATCGACTTAATCGCCGAAGAACAACTCAAAGCGATTTACGATTTAGAAGCCAAAATACTGACGAAATTAAACGATACTAAAATTCAAGATTAGCTATTCGACTCATGGCAACGAAAACTTGGCAACAGAAATTCGATCAACGCAAGGAACCTAAAGTAAAACGAATCGACAAACGTTTTGCCGACATTCCCGAAAACGCACTCATGCTTATTGCCACTCCAAAAATTTTTGCCGATTACATCGAACAAATTCCAGCCGGAACCTTGGTATCTATGACTGATATCCGGAAAGATCTTGCACTCACCCACGGTGCAACACATACCTGTCCGGTGACCACAGGCATTTTCCTGCGAATTGTGGCCGAACTCAACTACGAAAAGTACCAAGCAGGAACACCATTGAGCGAAATCACACCTTTTTGGCGTGCCATAGCTCCCAACGCACCTTTGGCAAAAAAACTAAGCTTTGACACTGAATTTCTTCAAAAAAGTTTAGCCGCCGAACAAGAAATCAACACTTGAAAATCGCGAACTTTCCTAAAATAGCGTCTGCCGCCGAACTAATTCGCTGGATTGGAGCCTTGTTGCTTCTATCCGTTAGCGTAGGTTTTATTTCGGGCGTGTTTCTGTATGTTTTAGACGGTGTTACTAATCTTCGTTTACAGGTTCCGTATCTTATATTCGGACTTCCATTCGCGGGCTATTTTATGGTGTGGTATTATCAAAAATTCGCGCCCAGCTATCAAGCCGGCACAAAAATGGTGGTTGCTGCTTTAAAGAACGGCAATCAAAACTGGAACTTCTTTTTAGCGCCGCTCATTTTTGTGACCACTTTACTGACACATCTCTGTGGCGGCAGCGCCGGACGCGAAGGAACCGCAGTACAAATGGCCGCTGGAATGCAAGCAGCACTCGGTAAGCTTTTTCAATTCGATGCAACAAAACAAAGCATCTTTTTGCGTTGCGCGCTAGCCGCCGGATTCAGCGCTGTATTTGGCGTTCCGTTCGCCGGATTTGTCTTTGCCTTCGAAGTTGATAAAACTAAAGGCATAAACGCATTTGCGGTGGCATCGGCGTGCTTTTGTTCGATTATGGCAAATACTGTGGCTTTGTTGCTTCCTATTTCGCACACAACGTACAAAACACCTCTGCTACCCGATTGGAGTTTTGGCTTATTCCTGGCTTTACTTGCATGCTGCCTAGCCTTCGGATTTACCGCGCGCTTGTTCATCGAATTACAAGAAAAAATAGCGTTTCTATTTCAGAAAATTACCGATAAAAAACCGCTGCAAGCTTTTGTTGGTGGCTGCATAATTATTGCACTTGCCTTTGTATTACAAACCGACCGCTATCTCGGCTTAGGTATTCCCGAAATTGAAAGCGCTTTTCAACAACCCTCCGACGGAACTGTATTTGGCTGGAAACTTTTATTCACCGCAAGTACCTTAGCAGCCGGATTTAAAGGTGGCGAAGTTACCCCGCTGTTTTTTATTGGAGCAACGTTAGGAAGTTTTCTCGCCGTACCGCTTGGTTTGCCCATCGGTTTTGTTGCTGCACTGGGTTTTGTCGCAGTATTTGGCGCAGCGGCAGCCTTACCAATAACCTGTGCCGTTATGTGCCTAGAACTATTTGGAATACCGTACTTTTTGGTTGCGTTACCGGTTTGCCTTATGGCTCGCATTTTTGCCGGTAAAAAAAGTATCTACACTTAGCGCACACGAACCAAACGCGGCAGCGGAGCCATACGTGCTTTATTCAGCGAAAGCGTGTCGCCACGTAACGTAAAATTGTCTACAACTTCTAATTTTTGCAGGAATTCGCGTTCCAAACTCATGTCGTTACAAGCCATCATAGTGCTTCCCATTTTGCTGAACTTCAAACGAAAACTTCCGTCTGTTTCAAACGAACCAAAGAAATTATTGCAACTGGCATTACCCGAAATACGACCTGCTTTCTCTATGGTAATCACCGGCGTTTTCAATCCGGCTGCCACTTCTACTGCGCTACCATTTAATTCAATCAACTGCCATTTACTGTATAAACTGCTCGATTCGTTGTTTTTTGCATCCGATAAAACTGCACGTTGCTGGCAAGCCGTAATTAAAATAATTGCTACTAATCCAACGCCTAACTTCAGCAAATTGGTCGTTTTGCTACTATCCATAATTCCATTTTTTTGAGAATTGAAAATAAGCTTTTTCTGCTTATAACGTACTTTTACGGGCAACTAACTACTAAAACTATGCCGTTAAAATTCCGTTATCTGTTGCTCTTTGCTTTTCTCTCAATAGGAATAAGCGCCCAAACCACACGCATCACCGATCGCAACGACATTGGCTGGTACAATTATTTCGGAACCTTCAAAGTGGCCAACAAGTGGAGCGTACACACCGAATACCAATGGCGCCGCGATCAAACCATTTCCAATCCGCAGCAAAGTTTACTTCGCCTAGGAGCAAACTATCAAGCAAGTCCGAAATTGCAACTGCGCTTGGGCTACGCTTGGATAGAAACCTATGCTTACGGCGATATTCCGTTAAACGGCTTCGGAAAAACATTCACCGAGCACCGCAGCTTTCAAATGGCAACGATAACCGATAAAATTTGGAATATCGATCTCTCGCACCGCTTCATGCTCGAGCAACGCTGGGTGGGTCGGTTCAACTCGGCAGCAGCAACTTCCGAAGACGAATACCTGTTTTTGAATCGGCTGCGCTACATGTTTCGACTGCAAATTCCTTTGGCTAAAAATCCGAAACCGAAAACACCGTATCTAGCGGTTTACGACGAAATATTCCTCGGATTTGGCGAAAATATCGGCGCTAATGTCTTCGATCAAAATCGCCTCGGACTCCTACTCGGCTGCAACCTCACGTCTAATTTTAAAATCGAAGCCGGCTACCTCAACCAAATCGTGCAGTTTGGCAGAAACATCAACAATCAAGACGTTTACCAACACAATAACGGCTTGATTGTCAATACCATATTCAATTTCGATTTCCGGAAAAACAAAGAAACCAAATAACCGATTTTCAACTTTATTTGGGCGTTCCCGCGAGAACGAAATCGCTTCATCTAAAATCGTAACTTCGCGGTCGGGCCTTTCGCTATAATCTGTTTCGCGCCTTAAGCGGCAGCGCAAAACAGGATTTCCGCTTCAGTCCCTAACGCAAAATCCGTAACCGAAAAATCGTTTTCAAAAGAATATGCTTACCGATTCGTTTCTTTCCGAACTTCAAAATATTCCAAACCTCGACTGCTATCGCGATACCGAAACGCTGTTGCATTACGGCCACGACGAAACCGAAGACCTGTCGTTTCCACCGCATATTGTGGTCAAACCAGCTACCGTTGAACAAGTGTCGGCCGTTTTAAAAATCGCAAACCAGCATCAAATTCCCGTAGTTACCATCGGCGGGCGCACCGGATTAAGCGGCGGAGCATTAGCCGTAAAAGGCGGCATTGGTTTATCGATGGAACGTTTCAATCAAATTCACGAAATCGATTTGAAAAACTTGCAGGTAACCACCGGAACGGCTGTCGTTACCCAAACCCTGCGCGATGCGGTGGCGCAACACGGCTTGTTTTATCCGGTCGATCCGAGCAGTCAAGGCAGTTGTTTCATCGGTGGCAACATCGCCGAAAATGCGGGTGGAGCGCGTGCGTTAAAATACGGCGTTACCAAAGATTACGTACTTAATTTACAAGCGGTTTTGGCCGACGGAACGATCATCGAAACCGGCGCAAATACGCTAAAGAACGCTACCGGCTACAACCTCACGCAATTGTTGGTAGGCAGCGAAGGAACGCTTGCTGTAATTACACGAGCCACGCTTAAACTCCTGCCCTTTCCTACGCAAAACGTTTTAATGCTCGTACCGTTTCGCAACGAAGCCGAAGCTTGCGAAGCGGTTTCAGCCGTTTTTCGAGCCGGATTTGTTCCGTCGGCGCTCGAATTCATGGAACGCGACGCCATCGACTGGGCGCTGCAATTTGTTGACAACCTGAATGTTGTAGTAGCGCCAGACGTAAATGCACATTTGTTGGTAGAACTCGATGGCAACAACCTCGACCAACTGCTCGAAGAAGCCGAAAAATTGTGCAGTGTTTTCGAAGCCTACGACATAGATGATATTCTTTTTGCCGATTCTACCGAACAGAAAAATCAACTTTGGAAAATGCGACGCAGCATAGCCGAAGCGGTTAAAGCCAATTCGGTCTACAAAGAAGAAGATACGGTTGTGCCGCGCTATGCCCTACCCGAGTTGTTGCAAGGCATTAAACGCATTGGTGCGAAATACGGTTTTAAATCAGTTTGTTACGGACATGCCGGCGACGGAAACTTGCATGTAAACATTATTCGCGGCGACCTCAGCGAACAGCAGTGGCAGGAAGATATTCCAAAAGGCATTACCGAAATATTCGAACTAACAGTGGCGCTAGGTGGCACACTTTCGGGCGAACACGGCATTGGTTATGTGCAAAAAAATTACATGCCCATAAAATTCCCGACGCATCACCTCGATTTAATGCGTGGAATCAAAAATGTCTTTGATCCAAACGGGATTTTGAATCCAGGTAAGATTTTTCCGGATGCGTAGCTACCCACAAGGGAATTTACTCCATTGATTCACTGCACGATCATGCAGTGAAAAATACGTCATTTGTAGTATTTCAGAAGATTAGCTCACTAAATAGTTTTGACTCATAACTAAAAACATTTAATTATGAGAAAATTACTATTTGTATTGGCAGCTCTTGCCGGAACTTTCGCCACACAAGCGCAAGAAACAAAATTTGGTGTTAAAGCGGGTGTCGACTTGGCATCTACAAAAGTGGATCTTGGACCATTAGGTGAGGTAACCGGTTCGGAAACAGGTTATTACTTAGGTGGATTTGCCTCTATTGGTATTTCCGAAAAATTCGCTGTACAGCCCGAGTTAATGTACGTACTAATCAAAGATTTCAACTTTTTGAGCGTACCGATTTGGCAAAGTATGAATTAGCGGATAGTTTCCATTTAATGGCGGGACCAAGTTTAAACTACTTCACCGAATTGGAAGAAGAAAAGTTTAAAATTAACGTTGACTTTGGTGCGTCGTACGACATTTCGGAGGAGTTCGACGTAAACGCGAAATATTCGTTAGGCACAGGAGATGTGGCTATCAGCGGTATTTTCATTGGTGCAGGCTATAAGTTTTAGTCTGCCGATTTTTTGTTTTAGTTGGAACGCCGAACGGATTTTTCGTTCGGCGTATTTTTTATTAGGATTTTACCGCGCAAACACTTTGTAAGGCTGCGATGAAAGTGATTTCATTCATTTAAAAGATCTTTGAAATGAATCGGGATAAATGCTGTCTATCCTTCACTTTGTTTACTGTATTTACTTGGCATTACATTCGAACTTTTAGTTTACAACTTTCTATATAATGTAAACCACATTACAAAGTTACTATCGACGTTTTCAGCTGATACCTAATCAAATATTAAGATGATCCGCCAAAACGATTGTACGGATTTTTGACCAAACGTAGGTAACGATTGCCGCGCCAACGATTAAGCCGATACCCCACAGGCGGTGTAGCGCAGCGGAACTCGCCGAGGAGTAAAGGCGAAAGCGTGCCCGGGCGCCCAAAAAAAAATCTGCCTTTTACAGCAGATTTCTTTTTATTAAGCTAAAACCCATTCGCCGGATTGCAATAGCGACTCGGCTTTTTTGTACTTCATCGTTTCGGTTTTCCCACTCAAAACGTGTTTAATGGTAACCGTATCGTTTCGATTGATTTTCGGTGTTTCCCGAACTATCGTTTCAGTTACTTGTTTGGGTTGGGTTTGCGCTGATTCACGATTCTGAGCTGCTGCCTGATCGCTACTCGGAATTTCGTCTTTCGAAGTTTGGTAATTTTCCTTCTGCTTTACTTCGCGTGCTTCCTGAATTTGTGGTGCATTTTGCTGGGGTAAGTCGCCTTTAAACAAGAACGAAATCACCTCGCGATTCACGCCATTCAACATATTACTGAAAAGCTTAAACGCTTCGAATTTGTAAATCAGCAACGGATCTTTTTGTTCGTGAACGGCCAATTGCACCGATTGCTTCAGCTCATCCATTTTGCGTAAGTGCTTTTTCCAAGCTTCATCGACAATCGCCAAGGTAATGTTCTTTTCGAAATCGGTAATCAGCTGCTTACCGCGCGATTCGTAAGCTTTCTTTAAATCGGTTACCACATTAAGCGTTTTTACTCCATCGGTAAACGGAACAACAATACGCTCAAACTTGTTTCCTTCATTTTCGAAAACGCCCGCAATAATCGGAAATGCCTGCTCGGCACTGTTCGCTGTCTTCGCTTCATAAAAATCTAAAACCGATTTATAAACGGTATTCGTTAAATCGTTGGCCGATTGTTTGTTGAAATCCGATTCAATTACTGGCGATTCAATAGAGAAATAACGGAACAATTCGAATTCAAAATTCTTGTAATCGCCTGCTGCTTTCGCTTGATCTACCAACAATTCGCAGGTATCGTAAATCATGTTTGCGATATCCACTTTCAAGCGCTCGCCTTCTAAAGCGTGACGTCGGCGTTTGTAAACCACTTCGCGTTGTGCGTTCATAACGTCGTCGTACTCCAATAACCGTTTACGAACACCAAAGTTGTTTTCTTCTACTTTTTTCTGCGCACGCTCAATCGATTTGGTCATCATCGAATGCTGAATTACTTCGCCTTCTTTCAATCCCATACGATCCATGATTTTCGCCACACGATCCGAACCAAACAAACGCATCAAGTTATCTTCGAGCGATACGTAAAATTGTGAACTTCCGACATCTCCCTGACGACCTGCACGACCGCGTAACTGACGATCGACTCGTCTAGAATCGTGACGTTCAGTACCTATAATCGCTAAACCACCAGCGGCTTTTACCTCAGGAGTTAACTTAATGTCGGTACCACGACCAGCCATGTTTGTAGCAATAGTTACCACACCTGGCTTACCCGCTTCTTCCACAATTTGCGCCTCCTGCTTGTGCATTTTCGCGTTCAATACATTGTGGTTAACGCCGCGCATTTTTAGCATTCGCGACAATAATTCAGAAATTTCCACGGAAGTGGTACCAATAAGTACCGGACGACCTGCTTCGGAAAGTTTCGTTACATCTTCGATTACGGCATTGAATTTTTCGCGCACCGAACGATAAATCAAATCTTCGTGATCGATACGTGCAATCGGACGGTTGGTTGGAATTTCCACCACGTCTAATTTATAGATTTCGAAAAGCTCGCCCGCTTCAGTAACGGCGGTACCTGTCATACCAGCCAGTTTGCTGTACATACGGAAGTAGTTTTGCAAGGTAATGGTTGCAAAAGTTTGCGTAGCTGCTTCGATTTTTACGTTTTCCTTAGCTTCGATCGCTTGGTGTAAACCATCGCTGTAACGACGACCGTCCATGATACGACCGGTTTGCTCATCTACAATCAAAATTTTATTATCGATGATCACATATTCTACATCTTTCTCAAACAAAGTGTAGGCTTTCAACAGCTGCGTTAAGGTGTGAATGCGCTCACTTTTCTGAGCAAATTCGTTGAAAAGCTTTTCTTTCGCTTCAATTTCAGCTTCTTTAGGCAGTTTTGCCTGTTCGATTTTCGCGATTTCCGTTCCCATGTCTGGAAGCACAAAGAAATCCGAATCGGTATCGCCAGAAAGTGCTTTGATGCCGCTTTCGGTCAATTCAACCGAATTATTCTTCTCTTCAATCACAAAATACAAAGCTTCGTCCACTTTGTGCATTTCGCGATTGTTGTCTTGCATGTATTGATTTTCCGTTTTCTGCAAAAGTTGTTTTACGCCGTCTTCACTCAAAAACTTAATCAATGCCTTGTTTTTAGGCATGGCGCGGTGTGCGCGAAGTAAGTTGAAACCGCCGTCTTTGGTGTTTCCTTCTTTGATGAGTTTTTTCGCTTCGGCTAAGAACCCGTTTGAAATTTGTCGTTGTAAGTTAACGAGCTGCTCCACCTTTGGTTTTAGCTCGTTAAATTCGTGACGATCGCCTTGCGGAACCGGACCGGAAATGATCAAGGGCGTACGCGCATCGTCGATCAATACCGAGTCAACCTCATCGACAATAGCGTAATTGTGCTTGCGCTGTACGAGTTCGGCAGGTGTGTGCGCCATGTTGTCGCGTAGGTAGTCGAAACCAAATTCGTTGTTCGTTCCGTAGGTGATATCGGCTTCGTACGCTTTACGACGACCGTCGGAGTTCGGTTGGTGGTTATCGATACAATCTACAGTTAGTCCGTGGAATTCGAACAAAGGCGCTTTCCACGAGCTATCGCGCTTGGCTAGGTAGTCGTTTACTGTTACCAAGTGTACGCCTTTTCCGGGAAGTGCATTCAAATAGAGCGGCAAGGTTGCCACCAACGTTTTACCTTCACCGGTTTGCATTTCGGCAACTTTACCTTCGTGCAAAGCAACACCGCCGATAAGCTGCACATCGTAGTGAATCATGTCCCAGGTAATTTGTTTACCGGCTGCATTCCACGAATTGGCGTAAATGGCTTTATCTCCTTCGAGGGTAATATATGGTTTCACGGCTGCTAACTCGCGATCTTTCGCAGTAGCGGTAACCTCAATCGACGTATTTTCTTTGAATCGGCGTGCAGTTTCTTTCACCACAGCAAAAGCTTCGGGAAGGATGGCAAGCAACACTTTCTCGGTAGCTTCGTAGGCTTCTTTCTCGAGACGATCGATTTCTAGATAGAGCGATTCCTTCTGATCGATATCTGAAACGGCCTCAATTTCTTGGAGCAGTTTAGAAATTTTTTCGTCTTGCGCTTTGCGTCCTTCCTTGATGGTTTCTTTGAAGGCGGCAGTTTTGGCGCGCAGTTCGTCGTTCGATAAAGCTTGTAAAGCCGGTTCGAATGTCTTTATTTTAGTGATGTAAGGCTGTATGGCTTTGATATCTTTTTGAGATTTGTCGCCAACGAACACCTTGAGAATACTACTGATAAGACTCATATATTTGATTCTTTAGTTGCTGAAAAATTGTGTGCAAATTTATGCAAAAAAAAAGCCTCTACTTGAGAGACTTTTATGCTTTTGAGTGATTTCTTTTTAATACTCATCCTCGTTCCAAAGATAATCTTCGTCGGTCGGATAGTCAGGCCAAATTTCCTCCATTGATTCATAGATTTCACCTTCATCTTCTATTGATTGTAGGTTTTCTACGACCTCTAGCGGAGCTCCGGCACGAATCGCATAGTCAATCAACTCGTCTTTTGTTGCCGGCCATGGAGCATCGCTCAAATAGGAAGCAAGTTCTAACGTCCAGTACATTTTGTTGTCTAATTAGGTTTATGCAAAAATATATTTTTTACTAAAATTTCAAAGTAAAAAACACTTTAATTTCAATTTGATAAGAACATAGTGTTTACGCGCTATTATCGAAATAATTTTAAGAAAAAACGATTATTTTCTCGGAATCCACTTCACTTCAACCGCGTTTAGCTCCTTGGTCAACATCCGTGCCAAAACAAAGAGGTAGTCGGATAAACGATTTAAATACGTAATTGCCATCGGTTCAATCGGCTCTTCATGTCCTAAATGTACTGCCAAACGTTCTGCTCTGCGACAAACGCAACGTGCAATATGACAAAATGACACCGTTTGATGGCCGCCTGGCAACACAAAATGCGTCATTGGTTCCAGACTATCTTCCATACGGTCGATTTCCTTCTCGAGAAAATCGATGTCTGTTTGCAGTAATCCCAAATTCTGTAATCTACGCTCGCCGTTTTTCAAAAATTCTTTCTCCTGTGGCGTAGCTAAAATAGCGCCCACCGTAAACAAACGATCTTGAATTTCGATAAGCGTTTGTTTGTGAATCTCTGAAATATCCTGATCGCGAATTAAACCAATGTACGAATTCAACTCATCAACAGTTCCATAACTATCGATTCGAATATGGTCTTTCGGAACACGTGTACCGCCAAAAAGCGCTGTAGTTCCACCGTCGCCGGTTTTTGTATATACTCTCATTTTATTGATTCTGATTATCTGATTCGATTAAACCATCGCGCAAACGAATCACGCGGTGTGCGTAAGCAGCAATGTCTTCTTCATGCGTTACCAAAATAACCGTGTTTCCGTTTTGGTGAATGTCGCCAAACAATTTCATGATTTCAACGCTGGTTTTAGAATCCAAGTTTCCCGTAGGTTCGTCGGCTAAGATAATCGAAGGCTTGTTCACCAACGCACGAGCAATAGCCACACGTTGCCGCTGACCGCCCGATAACTGGTTGGGTTGGTGATCCATCCGATCGCCGAGATTAACTTGTTCCAGCACTTCTTTGGCACGAGCGCTGCGTTCGGCTTTTCCGTAACCGGCGTAAATCATCGGAAGCGCCACATTATCCAATGCTGTAGTTCGCGGCAACAAGTTAAAAGTTTGAAATACGAAACCAATTTCTTTATTGCGTATCTCCGCTAATTCGTCGTCGCGCATCTTGCTCACGTCTTGTCCGTTCAAAATATACGAACCCGAAGTTGGCGTATCCAGGCAACCCAATAAGTTCATCAAGGTCGATTTCCCAGAACCCGACGGACCCATTAGTGCCACATATTCACCCTGATTTATCGTTAAATCGATTCCTTTTAGAACACGAATCGTTTCCGCGCCCAGCGCAAAATCTCGTTTAATCGACTTGAGTTTAATTAATTCTTTCAAAATCTCTTTTTAGGGTAAGTAGCAAAATAGCATGAGTTGTTACAGTTTGTCTGCGTGCTAATTGCGTAACAGTTGTTTCGAATCGCATAAGGCTCGCTGTATCGCAGCAAGATACCTTTACTAAATAAAATAAACAAGTTATGAAAAAATTTATCGTAGGATTTTTGGCCGTGCTCGCCATCACTTTAGGAAGTTGCAAAAGCAATACCGAAAAAGAGGCTGAAATAGCCGTTAAAGAATATGAAGATTACGCCGACTCGATCTCAAAATTAAGTTTCGACAACATCAAAACGAACTGGAAAACCATCGAAAACGAATTTGCTGCCAAAGGAAGTCGCGTTGACAGCACTTTAATTACCCACGAAAATCGCGTTGAAGCCACCGAACGCATCAATGTTGCCAAATCGAAATACAATGAAATTCTGGCCGAAATCGAAGCCGATTTAGACGAAGCAGCAAACCCAACTGACGGAAATACAAATCGCAGTAAACTGCTTCGCGACGCGTATTTCAAAAACGCTAACGTAGGCGAAAACCTCGATTTCTCTTGGGTAAACAAAGACAATATTTTGAGTGTTTACCAAAATTTTGTTGCTGAATTCAACAGAAATAAAAACACCTACAGCCGCGAAGACTTCGACAAAATAAAAATGATGTACGAAGCGCTAGACACCCAAAAAAATCAGGTGGAAAAAGAAGGATTATCCTCGGAAGACAACCGGAAAATTGCCGCCTTGAAATTTAAATTCGGACCAACTTTCAAGTGGGAACGCATGGGAGCTAAATCCGACGAAAACGCCGACGCCAAAGAATAAGGTAGTACAACCACTACCCTGCTCTGGATTGTAAACTCGGTTTTTGAAAATACAGTTGACTCACATCAGCGTATCGAAAAAGAAAGGTGTACGAATAACAAAATGTTCTTTGTGCGGCCGAGGCTCAAAAAATAAAATTCCCCAACGAAAGGTGTCAACAGACAAGCTTACGTTGGGGTTTTTGCGCAGGTATTCCCAGGCGCGTTGCATGTGGGTGCTGTAGTAAATGTCGTCGAAAATCCAAACCGATTTGTGATGAACGGTCTGCAACAGCATATTGAAATACGAAATCGTGGGTTCGTATTGGTGATTCCCGTCAAAGAAAATTAAATCGAATTTTTGGTCGTTTATCGTGGGGAGAATCGCTTCGAAGGTACCGTTTGTAAACTGAATGCGATCCGAATAATCGGCAAGTACATCTTGGGCTACGGCTTGCGTTTGGGCACAACCTTCGAGGGTTTGAAGGTTTACGCCTGCTTCTGCCAAGGCTACTGAAGCTTTTCCGACAGAGGTTCCAATTTCGAGCGCGTTTTTTACCTCAAAATAGCGCGCCATGCGAAACAACAGTCGCTGTCGATACGGTGTAATCCCAGCAACAGCGGCCATATCGCACACGCGTCGTTGTTTGGAATGCAGGGTTTTCGATTGTGCGCCAAAATCGGTTACTTGAACGAGCTGTTTATTGGCAGCCAATTTTTGGTTGAGCTGTTCAAAAGTTTGGTACGCCTCGTATGGTCGCGAATCGTTCAGGCAGTTTTCCACAAACTGGTACACAAACGGCGAGTGTACGCCGTGTCGATTTTTAGATCGATACAAAAAATGCAGATAAGCTTTGATTTGAAAAATCATGCTGCGAAGGTAAGGAAACGCAAAATCAAACTAATTTTCGGGATTTGTATTTTTATTTGGGCGGCAAACCGGCTGTTCGTTTCAAGTTTGCCCAGCCAGCGCAGCTCAAAACACCAAACGGCAAGAGCTCTCGTTGTCGCTTTGCCGTTTGGGTTTTCGCGGCGCTTCCTTGGGCAAAGCTTTCCACTGCCATCCGTGCCGCGGCGTATCGTTTTCAAAAAATCAATTGATATACACAACCGATTTCAAAACGGTAGTGCTTCCTAAATTTCTGACGACCTCAACACCATAAGCAGCATTAGAAAAAAGCTCCTCGGGCATAATTTTAGGATCTAGTATTTTGTTTAACACAACGATGCCTTTTGCTGGTTTTTTCAATATTGTTTTTTTAAATACGCCTACAGTATCGTTTTGAAATACGACGTTATATGTATTCTCCCCTATACTGTTCTCATATGAAACACTCGGAAAATAGGTGTTGTAAGTACCTTTCTTGTAATTAATCACTATTTTATAGCTGAAATAGTGGTAGGTGTCGTGAAAAACTTCGTTGAATATCTTTTTTGTAGCCTTATCGTCTCTAACTACTTGAAAAACCGTTTTGTCTTTTTCTTTATCGTACTCGCCGGTATACATCTGGTTTTCATGGTATAAAATACCCTTTAGTTTTGTTAACTCTTTCGCATTTAAACTGGCAATGGGCACAAAATAATCAAAACCGCCGTCTGGCTTTAGTTGTGCCAACCATCTCAAATTCGGAAAATCCTCACGAAACAAGGCAGTATCTGCATAAACATGCTGGTTTTCAATCTTATAATTTGATTTAGTCTCGTAAACAAACTTTATTTTCTTAAAATCGGCGGGCCGTTCTTGTATTTGCGCAACAGCCAAAGCGTTTACAACTAGGAGTATCAGAGCGAGGTGTAATTTCATGCGGTTGTGGTTTGGAGGGTTGCTATCAAATTCAAACTCATTTAAAATAAAAATTTGATGATTACGTAGTTTATCGATGTTCTGTTAAAAACACTAATAGAGAAAGTTTTAACGAAATACGATTAGCACTACTCGTAACTTCTACGTTAGGATAAAAATATAAAAAAATACAATAGCTCGATACGACCTTTTGTAATATTTTGATTTATACGGTTGAAAAATTCTGATGAGTGATATGACTAATAGTGGTAGAGAATTTCACGCCAAGATCTTTGTGAAAAAATGCAAATGTTTGAGCATTACGGTAAAAAAAACCATTCACTGTAGCCCAAATTGTATCTAAAACAAGAAACGAACATGGCTTCTATCAAAAACTTCTTTTGAGAGCTTATAATCTTGTTGGCCAGCATTAAAAATTTTGAAGCGATGAATCAGAACTAAAAAACTCCTTTAAATTGGGTTGAAACAGGATACTTTTTGTAATTATTTTGAAGAAGTAGTTTTTAAGTGGGGTTGTGGGATGGTTGCGGCTGTTATGCGCTGATTTTTTTTCATTTTTATTCATCTGCCACAATTCCGTATGAAAGCATCATTAATTCTTTTAACAAATCCTTGTTTTTAGAAATATCATTTTTGTCAACCCGAATCCTATATCGACCCCATTTACTTTCGTAATCCATTGTGTCAAGTTTTGCGTTATCAAGCTTGTCCTGAATTTCAGGTGATTGTTTTAGTCTTATTTCTAGCAACATACTACTTTTTTTGGCTCGAAAAATCGCAAAATTATTTGGTTGCCCATTTTTAGCAAGTCCGATATAATACTTGTTGTACTTCAAATCTAAATGAGGACTAAATTCTCTAACAATTTCGAGTAATTGGTCAGCCAATGCAACAGTCTGTTTGGTTCCTTTAACTGTCTCCCAGTACGTTCTGTCGGTAACTTCTTTTGTTTCTTCGTCTTCTTCAACTAATCCTAAATTTACCTCGTCTAAAACAGTTGTAAAAATCAAAGAAACTTCGTCTTTTGAAAACTGATAAGCAGACATTTGTATTGCAATTAACGGTATGTAACCGTTAAAAAGGCTAATAACATTCAAAAACCTACTTGTTATATCTTCTGCGATAATTACTGCACAATGGTCGTATTGTGGATATCTTTTTCTTTCAATGTCCCAATATTCAATGGTTCTAATTATATGACTTTCGTCAACCTTCCCCAACTGAACTTCAACTTCATATCTTCTTTTGCTTTCAGCATCTTGAAGCAAGAGATCAAGTCTTCCAGCCTTTGTGTGTATTCTTTCTTTATCTTTTAAAATCAAATCGCCAAGTCCTAAAATAGTTGGGTCTTCTGCAATCACTTTTTGAACCCAAGCTTCATTGAGCTCTTTATGCGTTAGTAGATTTAACTTTTCTGGTCTTACTAATTTCATTTGATAAGATTTTGTTTAGAGAATTTTCGGTTTTAATCAAACGTAGAGCTTTCAAACATACGAAAGTTTTCCAAAAATACGTTAGTCAGATTTTTCTATAATCTCTCGTAAATACGAATATTTTTCAATTCTGAACGCGTTTTAGATATTTAATAAATACTATCTCGTAGTTCTCTTACTCAGAATAAAGAGATGTAATTCCCGTATAGAAATCTTGTACATTATTTGGTCTGAAAAAAAATCCCTCCCCTCCTCCCAAAACTACCTACTTATAGGTATTTTTTACTAACGTTCGCATTTTTTACAACTACTCGCTTTTTTACGCACGATCTTCGCGCAAGGGATTGAAACGGAAAGCCGTGCTGAGGCAAAGCGATTGAAACCGCTGGCGGGGTGGCGACCCTAGAAGCCGCAACAACAGCTGGTTGAAACGCTTGGAAACAGCACGGCTTGCAGTAAAAAGCCCGACCTGCCGTTGCACGTACTTCCACTAGCGTATACGGCAGGATGCGCCCAAAAAAATCGACCTTTCAATAATAAATCTATCTTTACAAGCTAATTTACTGACTGTGAAAAAGATTTACCTGTTTTTACTGCTCGCTCCGCTACTTTCCCTAGCCCAAATACAATTTACTACCAACGTGTTAACCGACCAAAACTCGGGTTTTCAAGGCGCCGATGGCTTTGAACTTATCGATGTAGATAACGACGGCGACAAAGATATTTTTGCCTACAAAGGCAGCAGTTTGGTTGTATTTGAACGCCTGACCAACGGTCAGTTTAGCAAACCCTTACCAATTAACACGCCCTTTCAAACCTCGTTTACTGCGAAAATGGGCGATCTTAACGGCGACAACTTGCCCGACTTGGTGATTATTACTTCAAACTCCATCAGTTGGATGCCTAACACCGGCTCGTTTACTAATTTTACCGTCATTAACCTTATTTCGACCAATAATGTGCCGAACAGCGTACAAATTATTGATCGCGATGCCGATGGCGACCAGGATATTTTCTTCTACGACACCTTTAACTCGGGCTGGTTTATAAACAACAGCAACGCCACTAGCTTTACCTTCTCCAGCTATTTTGGCAGCAGCGTTTTCGATATTTTAGTACAAGACGTAAATGGCGATAACGCAGCCGACTTTATCTCGAAAGCCTCCGACGGAGAAAATGATTTGCGCTTTACCGTGTACGATGCCACAGCTACTAATTCGTACAACTTTATTGAAACGATCGACGGTTTTGCTGTAGGTGGTTATCCGGCACTCGGCGATTTAGACGGCGATGGCGACAATGATCTTGCCTACGCATATTTAAACGGAACCGCACGCCAATTGGTTTGGTATCAGTACAACAGCACCACCGGGCTTTTTGGCCCTAAAACGGTGATTGCAAGTTTAACTACCGATCCGTCGGGAGTTTATGTAGGAAATGTAAACTCGAATGGCGCTGCCGATATAGTACTCACCTACAACGATCTGGATAAAATTTCGTGGGTACGTTCGAACGGAAATGGCTCCTTTGCCGCCGAACAAACCATTACAACGGCCGCCGATTTAGTGCGGCAGGTACTCATTGCCGACGCGGATGGCGATACTTTTAACGATATTTTCTTTACCTCGTACTACGACTCGAAGATTAGTTATCTGAAAACTAACGGCGCTGTAAATCCGACTTTTACCGAAGTTCGTTTGAACAATGCCACTTTTGGTGCGTTTAGTGTCGAGGCTGGTGATTTGGATAACGACGGCGATCGCGACATCGTGCAAGCCTCGTTAATAGAACGAAAAATAAGCTGGTTCAAAAACGAAAATGGCGCTTTTAGTAGCAACCAGAACATCATTCACGAGTTTGAAACCTACGCGCCGTACAACTTACGTGTAACCGATATCGACAACGACGGAGATAAAGACATTTTGTATTTCTCGACCTGGGAACCCAATTTGTCGAATGCCAGCGAATTGGTATTGTTAAAGAACAGCAACAACGGAAGTACGTTTACCAAATCGATTGTTTACGCAGTTAACGAAGAAATGTCGACTTACGAATTGCTCGATGCGGATAACGACGGCGACCAGGACCTTGTTGTGGGAAATAACGGCAATTTAATGTACCTCTTTAAAAACAACGGAAACGGAACCTTTGCAACGCCAACGCAGTTCTCGGAGTTCTTATTCAACCGCGCACCTGGATTATTTGCAGTTGCTGATTTCGACAACGACGGCGATACCGACATTGCAACAGGCCGTAGCGACGGCGAAGTGTCGTGGTTTGTGAATGAAGGTGGAAACTTTACGCAAAAGAACATCGTACTTGCGCCTAATAATTTAAACTACAGTATTAAAGCTGCCGACATTGATAACGACGGTGATCAAGATTTGATTTACGAAAATTACAGCCCGAATCGGATTGGCGTTTTCAAAAATCAAGGATTAGGCGTTTTTGCCGCTCCGGTAGTAATAGATAATTCTATTTTCAGACCGCGCGGACTAAACGCAGTTGATTTAGAATTAGACGGCGATTTGGATTTGGTTTGTGGAAGTGAAAATTCGATAATCGTAGCCTACCTAAACGATGGCAATGGCAACTTTGGCAGCGAAATTACCATCAGTAACGAACCCGCTGCGACACGCGATATTACTACAACCGACTTTACCGGCGACGGTTTGCCGGATTTTGCCATAGCTTCTTACAACGACGACAGTATTGTTTGGCTCGAAAATCGCGGACTTGCCACACGACAAATCAACGGAAAAGTGCAATACGACGCCGATTCGAACGGCTGTACCACCCAAGATTACGGCGTGGCAACCAAACTCGTGCAGGCAACCGATGGCAATTTCTCGTTAGCGGCATTTACCTTGGCAACCGGAAACTACCAACTTAACTTAAGCGACGGAAATTACACGCTGAATTTGCCAAACACCGCTACACATTTTGGCGTCTCGCCTTTGGAGCCAATCGTGCAATTAAACGACGCATTACCCGCGATCGAGAGTAATTTCTGTATCACTCCCGCTATTGCCACAGAAGACTTGGAGATTAGCCTCTACCCTACCAACAGCGTTCGTGCTGGTTTTGATCATCAGGTTAAAATGATTGTCAAAAACGTCGGAAGCGTTGAAAAAAATGCCACGATAAAACTGTATCATCCTGCGAACAAATTGTTGTTTCAATCGGCCGAACCCCAAGCAAACGCAAGTACAGCGGGCGTTTTAGAATTTACGATTAATAATTTACAGCCACTAACCGAACGTTTACTCACAGTGAATTTTACTGTAGCTGTTATTCCGATTGTGAATTTGGATGAAATTGTCAATATCGGTGTGGAAATTGAAGATAGTGAAGGCGACGCAACGCCTGATAACAACGGCGCGTCGGTAAATCAGTCGGTGATTGCTTCGTACGATCCGAACGACGTAACCGTATTTGAAGGTGCAACCGTGCCTATTGAAAACGCGAACAATTACTTGCACTACCGCATTCGATTTGAAAATACCGGTAACACCTACGCCGACCGTGTAGTGATTAAAACAACTTTAGATTCGGATTTAGACTGGAACACCTTGCAACCCGAGGGTGCGAGCCACAACTACTTTACCACGGTACGAAACGGCAACGAAGTTACTTTTACGTTTAATGCCATTTACTTACCGGCAGCCTCGCAAAATTTAGCTGCCGCTCAAGGCTACGTTTTGTTTAAAATTAAGCCGAAAAATACGGTTGTTGTTGGCACAGCAGTAAACGCAACAGCGGCAATTTATTTCGATTTCAATCCGCCGATTATTACTAACACGGCGACAACTACTTTTGTGAATACCGCGTTATACGTCGATCAGGTTGATGTTGAAAAAATGGTTTTGTACCCAAATCCGGTTGATGCTGTTTTAAACGTAAACCCAACCACCAATTGGCAAGAAATTGAATTGATTGACGTAACCGGAAAAACCGTGATTCGCGCAAAAACGTTTCCGATTACCACCGGAAATCTGGCGCCAGGCATATATATTTTAAAAGCTAGGACAACTAGCGGACAGTCTTTGGTACGTAAAGTGGTGAAACGATAAGCGATTAGTTTTAATAGCCTCGAGCGTTTTTAAAAATAATTACTTCCTGCAAATGCCACTTGATCAATAAAAATTTGCTTCATCGGCGAAATATTATTTTGCTCATAGAAAACGAGCATGGCTTTTTTGTAATCAAGCGAATCGACAGTTCTAAAGGAAATGGGAACACAATTGTTTGCCATTAAAATCCCGTTACTAACGATACGAGCAGTACGCTTATTTCCGTCGACAAAAGGTTGTATGTAAGACAGCAAGCATAAAGTAAGAAGTGTTTTTTCGAAAACATTCGATTTTGCATTAACTAGTTCGCACGTCTGTTCGAGTGCGTCGCGTATTTGAAACTGATTGTCTAACGGTTTGTAATTAGTTCCAGTAATACCTACCGGTTTATTTCTGATGTTTCGTGGAATAGCTAAATTTTGAATGAGTAATGAGTGTATGTTCTCAATCTTAGCTAGGGAAAGCGACTCAAAATAGTCCAGATTATCTACCAGAAAATCGATAGCTAATTTGTGATTGAGAAGCATTGTTGCTTCCTCCTTGGTTTTACCTTTTGCTTCTTGTTGCTCTTTCAGCAACAACTCGGTTTCAAGCAAAGTGTATGTATTACCTTCAATTTGCGAAGATTTCCAGCTTAAATCAATAGCCAAGCGTTCCAGTTCTTTTAAAAACTCGAAAGAGGTTGCGGAACTTCGAAAATCTGTAAAACGCTTTTGAAACTGAAAAAGGTTTGCCAGTTCAAATTCACTGAAAATTGGTACTTCCGATAAAGTTTGAGTTATCAAATCAAAACTAAAGTTAGCGTTAATCCGACGTTCATCGACTTCCGATAAAAAGTACTTATCAATGTCTATGGTGTGAAGAAGTGCATATCCCGCAGATAAGAAATACTTGGTTGCTTTGCCCACACCAGCCTTTTCGACATAGCGTTTTTCAACCAACTCATTCAGAACTCGTTTTACAGTCGCTAAACTGCTTACATGCGCATTTGCAGCAGCTATCTCACTGGAAGACATGGAACCGCGTTCTTGAAGAAGTGTGATAATTTGTTTAGAAATCGACATAAATCATATTTACGGCTCAAAAATAACAAAAATACAGCTCAAAATCCGGTTTTTTGAGCCGTATTTTTAAATTCGGTGAGCTGTATTTCATTTTAATACGTTTAGTATCAGTTTCACCCATTTTACCGGAAAATTCATTTGCAGCTGCCGGCCGTTAAGTCTTAAAAAAGAAAGACTCTGTAAATATTTTTTACTTTATATAAATACGATTTATCGGGTGTTTTTCAATTAAATAAAATTATGTGTATNTATATTGATAATCAAATAAAACCAATAAAGATAAAAAATCATGGTCGAAGAGCAGTATCCGTTTTTAAACTCGGATTAGATTATTTGTCAAATTGCTTATTATCAAAGTTCAATAAGCTGGAAATTAATTTAATACAATTTTTGTCGTGTACTTAGGTATATACTACAAAATCCATGTAGAAAAAATCGTACAAATTCGATAATTGTACAACAAAGAATTCTGCCACTTTTACAAACTACAATCGTTTTATGAGACTTTACGAAACCTTATCACGACTGCCTTTTATCAAAAACAAATACGCAAGTAAGTTTTTATTTGTGGCTTTTGTCGGAATACACATTCCAGTTTTGGGATTGACATACTATCTCGCCGTAAAACACGACGAGTTAGATGCCGAAACAACCTTTTTTATCTGTTTGATTTCGACATTACTAGCAACTGTAATCACGCTTTATGTTTTGAATGGACTTATACGTCCAATAAAAAAGTTGGTTGATGCTATAAACCGCTACAAAAAAGATAGAAGCATCGCTGCCATTGATGTCGATACTGCCGATGAAGTTGGCCAACTAATCAATCACACGCTCGATGCCATGCGAAACAACGAAGAATTACTTCGTCAAAAGCAGGAATTGATGTATTTGTTCTCGCACGATCTTAAAAATTTCGCACTAAACCCAGAAGCATTGGCAAACGATATACTGCAATCAAATCCTTCCGAAAATATCAAGCAAAGTGCCGAGTTAATTTTACAAACAGCACAGCGTCAAAAGAGATTTTTGGAGAGTTTTATCACGCTACTACAGGAGGAAGAAAAACTATCTAAAGTAACATTTAAGGTTAAGTCGGTAAACGCAAGTATTTTAATCAATGAACTGAAAGCATTTTTTCAAGCTGCTGCCGATGCGAAAAATATTTCAATAGTTTTTTCGGGAGAATCGGTCTCCGGTCATATCCGCATCGATCGAGAAGTGCTACAACAAGTACTGCGAAATTTGGTAGCAAACTCAATAAAGTTTACACCAAACGGAGGTACGATAAATGTTTCTTTTTCAAAGCACAATCACATTTTTAAAGTATCTATTTCCGACACGGGAATCGGATTTTCAAGTCATGCAAGTAAGTTTCTTTTCGACAAATTCTCCGCAGCAGCGCGCCTCGGAACGGAAGGCGAACCATCTACAGGTATCGGCTTGTACTTGTCGCAACAGCTGATCAAAAAAGCGGGCAGTGAAATTATTGCATACAGTGCTGGCGAAAACCAAGGAGCGTCGTTTTTCTTTGAGTTAAAAACATACCGCGTCAAGTAGTTCCTGTAACGATAAGCTAGCTGCTTCAATTATTAAATTCTCAATTTCGTGACGCCGTTACAAAGGCATTTTCTATTTTTACAGTCACATTTCAAGAATCTTTTAAAACTGCGGTTATGAACGTATTGGAACAATCAAGTACTCAACATTTCATCGATATCGAAGATCGCCACGGCGCACATAACTACCATCCGTTACCTGTGGTACTCAGTCGCGGGGAAGGCGTTTTTGTTTGGGATGTCGATGGTAAAAAGTACTTCGACTTCCTTTCGGCGTATTCTGCGGTTAATCAAGGGCATTGCCATCCGAAAATTATTAGCGCATTAGTAAATCAGGCGCAAACCCTAACTTTAACGTCGCGTGCTTTTTACAACGATAAACTCGGTGCCTACGAAAAGTTTATCACTGAATATTTCGGTTACGACAAAGTTCTGCCAATGAATACCGGCGCCGAAGCCGTGGAAACTGCCTTGAAAATTTGCCGCAAGTGGGCCTACGAAGTAAAGAAATTACCCGAAAATTCCGCACAAATTATTGTGTGCGACGGTAACTTCCACGGGCGAACAACTACGATAATTTCTTTTTCAGGCGACACCAACGCACGAAAGAATTTCGGTCCATACACCGAAGGATTTATCCGAATTCCTTATAACGACGCAGCTGCGCTTGAAAATGCATTAGCAAACAATCCGAATGTTGCCGGATTTTTAGTGGAACCCATACAAGGCGAAGCCGGCGTTTACGTGCCCAATGCTGGTTATCTAGCCGCAACGAAAGCACTTTGCCAAAAACACAACGTTCTTTTTATTGCCGACGAAGTTCAAACCGGAATTGCTCGAACCGGACAGTTACTCGCCGTTTGTCACGAAGGAGTTAAAGCGGATATACTCGTACTTGGAAAAGCGGTTTCAGGCGGCGTTTATCCCGTAAGTGCCGTTTTAGCGGATAACGCAATCATGAATGTCATTAAACCCGGGCAGCACGGCTCAACTTTTGGTGGAAATCCGTTGGCAGCAGCAGTTGCTGTAGCTGCGCTCGAGGTAGTGCGCGATGAACATTTGGCGCAAAATGCGGCTCGTTTAGGCGAGATTTTTCGTCGAGAAATTGGTAAGTACGTCGAGAAATCCAATATCGCCAGCTTGGTTCGTGGAAAAGGTTTGCTTAACGCCATTGTAATTAACGACACAGAAGAGAGCGATACCGCATGGAATATTTGCGTGCGTATGGCCGAAAACGGCTTGCTAGCCAAACCAACTCACGGAAACATCATTCGCTTTGCGCCACCTTTGGTTATGACCGAAGAACAGCTGCTCGAATGTGTGGGTATCATCACAACAACATTGCAAGAATTTGAATAAGTAAAAAGAATCGGTTTTATAGCCGATTTTTTTTTGGGCGTTCCGGCGCAGTGGTTTGCTTCGCAGTCGCGTAGTGGCGCCGTCGGTTGCTTGTTGCAATAAGCTTTGCTGCCGTGCCGTTTGCTAGTATTTTGGTCGGCTTCCTTCGGTCGCCACCCAAAAAACAGCAAACGAGCACACCCGCTGTGCTTATTTCCACGCCGCCACCTAACGCAGAGAAATTCGGAACAAAAAACATAAAAAAAGCCGCTACAATATGTAACGGCTTGTTGATTAAATGTAGCTGGATGTTTACATGCCTTGCATCGCTTGTTGCAACGCTGCAGGGTCATTCATGACAGCCCATCCAAAAGTTGCAATAACGAAAATAATACTTAGTAAGGCTAAAATGTTTAAAATTAATCCGATGATAGCTAAAACGCGTCCGGTCTTTAAAGTGCTGTAGTTGTCATATCCTTCCGGATTAGCCGCAAACAAGGCTTTGTCTTTCTTAGCAAGTACCAAGGCAATAATCGCAAAAATTAATCCAACACAATAAAAACAACAGCCGGGAATAGAAATAATTCCTTAAACTAAAACCGCTGTTGCGTTGGGTAGCTTTCTTTGTTCCATAATTTAAAAGATAAAGGTTAGTTTGTAAATATAGAAAATTGTCATTGAAATTGCTGTGAAAATAGCTAAACGAATATTAAATCGCGCAATTTTTTCACCCGGACGTAACACTTGCGTAACAACGCCAACAACCAACACTAAAAATGGATAAATAGCGGGATAAATTTGCAAAGCCGAATAAAAATCGCCGCGAAGTATAAAAGCAAGAGCACGCTGCATGCCACAGCCAATACAATCAAATCCTATGAGTTGTTTGAAAAAGCACGGCAGCATTAAATCTTCTAATCGCATGCCCAAATGTCTAAAAAAACTTTTAAAAATAAAGGGCAGTTCTAAACTTCTCGTACTTTTGAATCATGAAAATAGCACGTATAATTATTTCGTTCTTAGCAATTGGTGTAGCCTTGTACGAACAAGCTGAGGCCAAGCCAAATTTGCTGATCGTAATTCCGGCTGTACTCGTATTCGTATTTGGTATGATGCCGCTTTTCAATACACCAAAAAAAGATGAAACAAACGACTAAACATTCGTTCAAAACAGGCGATCGCGTTCAAGTACTCGACGATGCCGTTGAAGGCGTCATCACGGCCATCGATACCGATTCCATCACCATCGAATCAACCGACGGCTTTCTAATTAAATACCAACCGAATGAGCTAATTAAAATCGGTGAAACCAAAATAGCCGTAAGTTATCAAGACATTCGACTCGCTAAATCAATCAAGGATGTTCCTCAAAAAGTAAAAAAATCGCCATTTAAAGATAAAGTGCGTGCCACACCCTCGTTCGATTTACACATCGAAAAAATCGTAAAATCTCATAAAGGAATGAGCAATTTCGATATTCTTAACTTACAACTCGAAACCGCACAGCGACACATCGAATTTGCAATAAAAAATCGGATTCCAAAAATAGTACTGATCCATGGAGTAGGAGCGGGCGTGCTGAAAACGGAGTTGGAATATTTATATCGAAAATACGACCAAATAATCGTCAGCGAAGCCAGTTACCAATTGTACGGACAAGGCGCCAGTGAACTGTATTTCAAACAGAACAATTAACGAAAATTATATCGATTAATTGGTTTGCAACTCGCCGAACAAATAGTTGTCGCCAAAGGTAAAATTCAACGCTTGCTCGGTGTCTTTTAAAATAACGCGTTGAAACCGTATCGTATGGGTAAAAATTCCAGCGGTTTCCGTTGTTTCCACTGTGATTATTCCCGATTGATTGGCAATTCCGCTTTCCGAAATGTAAGACTTTTCGATGGAAGGCAGGTTGTTATTGCAAATCAAATCGGCATTTAAATTTGTTCGATATACATTAAAAATCACACGATCATTCTCGTCAAGTAAAGCCGTCCGCGGACTTCCACTCGTAGTAGCTTGATTTACAATCAAACTGTTATATGTTTCCGGACTCAAATTTAAAGCGAGTAACTGCAAGCCCGAACTTTTAAAGAGCAAATTGTTGGCTGTACACGATTGAATATCAATATTTTCAAATGTAGTTGGTCGGTAAATGTTGCTTCTTACATAACTGCCAAACAGTATGGTTTCATTGCGTTGTGTAATGCCATTTCCACGATCAAATACAATATCTCTAAAAATCAAATTGTGGCTAAAACCCGTAATAATATTAGAACCTGTCGTCGTTGTCGGATTTACGACACCCGTGGTAATCTCAAGCGTTCCACCAGTTGCGGTCCACTCTTCCAACACCTGAGGTTGCGCGGGCGGAACAACCGAACACAAGGTTGCCTCGGTAACTTCGCCATCATACAATCGGTACGTTACCTGCGCTGCAGTAGGAATTTGCAACAAAATCGGATTGTCTGAGGTTGTGATTCGATTCGGGAAATTTGTCTCATTCAATTCGATAATTAGAACTTCGTTGCCGTTAATTTTATAGATAAAAAAATCATCGGTTCCTTCGCCGCATTCACGGGCAGTTGCTGTTTCAAAATCGAACGCTTCAACCGAAACGTTCCCATCATCGCAACCAAAAAACGAAGCTGCAAGCAACAAGACAAAAAGTACTTTCTTCATGTTCATAGAATTCGGCGCAAAGGTAAGATTTTTATGCTTTCAGACGGGCGGCGTTTGTGCAGCAGCAGACTTATTTTTACATTTGACACATGAATAAAATATATTTCGACAATGCAGCTACTACTGCATTACGTCCTGAAGTTATTGATGCTATTGTAGAATCGCTTCGAAACGATTTCGGCAATCCTTCTTCCACTCATGCCTACGGACGCTCCGCTAAAAGCTCCATTGAACTGGCACGGAAATCAATTGCGAATTTACTCGGCTGTACAGCCAATGAAATAATTTTTACTTCCGGTGCAACCGAGGCTAACAACTGGATTATTCGTTCGGCGGTGCGCGACCTAAAGCTGCAGCGAATCATCTCCAGTAAAATGGAGCACCACGCCGTTTTATATGCAGTAAAGGAAATTGCGCAAGAATACGGAATTGAACTCGTGTTTGTAGACAACGACAAAAACGGACACATCAATCTCCAACAACTAGCCGAATTATTACAGGATAAAAAGCAAACTTTGGTTTCGTTGATGCACATAAACAATGAAACGGGCTGTATTTTACCTATCGATGAGGTGGCACAACTCATAAAGGAAAACGGTGCGTACTTTCATTCCGATACCGTGCAATCGGTCGGAAAACTAAAAATCGATTTACAGCAAACTCCAGTCGATTTCATCACGGCATCTGCGCACAAATTCCACGGTCCAAAAGGAATCGGTTTTGCCTTCTTCCGCAAAGGTTTGTTAACCAATCCAATATTTTTTGGTGGCGAACAAGAAAAAGGTTTGCGCGCAGGGACCGAATCTGTTCACAACATCGTTGGCATGCAAAAAGCATTAGAACTGGCTTACGAACGTCACGACGAAGAAAAAGCACACATCACAGAATTAAAAAGCTATTTCATTTCCCGCCTGCGCGAAGTCTACGGCGAAAGTGCACACATTCACGGACACGAAAACACGCTCTATAATTTAGTAAACGTGGGCTTGCCTATTTCACAAGAAAAAGCGTCGATGTTGTTGTTTATGCTCGATATGAAAGGATTTGCGATATCTCGCGGCAGCGCGTGCCAGAGCGGCAGTCCAAAACCCTCGCACGTACTTGCAGAAATGCTCGACGATGAAACAATCAAATTCCCTAATTTGCGCGTTTCATTTTCACACGACAATACTAGGGAAGAAATTGATTTGCTGGTAAGCGAATTACAAAAGCTGTAAATCTATACGCTTCGTCCGCGAATTAGACGAAACAGAATAGCAATAACAGCAAAGACCAACAGCAGGTGAATAATCGATCCTAAGTTGGCGAAAAAGAATCCCAGTGCCCAAAGTATCACAAGGATAACGGCTACGGTGTAAAGTAAGTTGCTCATAACGGGTAGTTTTAAAAGTTATTTTCTAGTAACTCGCTGAGTTCTAGATCGGCGAAAAGGCGTTGAATGCGTTCTAAATGCAGGTAGGTAAACTGCAAGTGTTTTTCCAAAGCGGCTTTTAGGAATTCGTCGGTACTTTGCGAAATCTTTTCTTCCAAATCGGCTTGTGCCAACTTTTCAAGACGGTAAATCGCGCATAATTCTGCTAAATAATCGATTCGCTGAGGTAGTTCCGGAACCATAGTTCGCTTCTTTGATACAAAGGAGCTTCTTTTTCGTAAAAAATTTCTTACGAAATTATCGGATTGTTTTACAAATGCCTTTTTGACGCGTCATCGAAAGTTTTGTTATTGACATGCAGTAAAACTTGAGAAGTACCATTTTTCGCTGCGTTTTTCACAAGAAAATTTTTGTTTTCACCTACTGACATTCAAGGCACGCCAGAAAGCACACAGCAACGCATAGAATTTAGGTTTTGTTGTTTGAAAGCTGCAGATTCTTTTTTTACACAGCAGCAGGTTTGGGTGATTCGTTTGGTGCATACACTGTAATCTACTTCGAGAGTACTTTAAGCTAGCTTCTGTACAAAGATTTATTTAGGCAACAGCATTAGTGATTTACCAAAAACGGAACCTACAAAAAGGTACGTTCGATTTATACGTGAAATTCCTAATAATAGCAAAAAACACGAGCGCCGCCTTTAAATCTTGTTTCGGTGCAGTGCAAAAAAAAATCGCAACAAAACTGCTGCGATTTTTATTATTTGAAAATGGTTTTTTACAAGTGAATGACCTCGCCGTAGGCATCTGCAGCCGCTTCCATGATGGCTTCGCTCATCGTTGGGTGCGGGTGAACCGATTTGATGATTTCGTGACCTGTAGTTTCGAGCTTACGCGCTACTACAGCTTCAGCGATCATGTCGGTTACACCGGCGCCAATCATGTGGCAACCTAACCATTCGCCGTATTTCGCATCGAAAATTACTTTTACAAAACCATCTGGTGTGCCCGATGCTTTTGCTTTTCCGCTCGCTGAAAACGGGAATTTTCCAACTTTGATTTCGTATCCTTTTTCACGTGCTTGTTTTTCAGTTAAACCTACAGAAGCAATCTCTGGAGTTGCATACGTACAGCCCGGAATATTGCCGTAATCAATTGGTTCAACATGTAAGCCTTTGATTTTTTCCACACAAATAATTCCTTCGGCTGAAGCTACGTGCGCCAAGGCTTGGCCTGGAACAATATCGCCGATCGCGTAGTAACCGGGAACGTTTGTTCGGTAAAATTCGTCGACTACAATCTTATCTTTCTCAGTTTTAATTCCAACGGCTTCTAAACCAATATTTTCGATATTCGATTTAATTCCAACAGCCGATAACAAAATCTCTGCTTCCAGAATTTCTTCGCCTTTAGCTGTTTTTACCGTTGCTTTTACGCCCGGTCCCGAAGTATCGATTTTCTCCACTGAAGCATTGGTCATAATGTTTACACCTGCTTTTTTCATGGAGCGTTCCATTTGTTTTGAGATGTCTTCATCTTCAACTGGAACAATGTTTGGCATGTATTCTACGATGGTAACCTGAGTTCCCATTGCGTTGTAGAAGTGCGCAAATTCAACTCCAATAGCACCAGAACCAACTACAATCATCGATTTAGGTTGTTTCTCAAGCGTCATTGCTTTACGGTAACCAATTACCTTAACACCATCTTGAGGTAAGTTTGGCAATTCGCGGCTTCGTGCACCAGTTGCAAGAATAATGTGGTCGGCGCTGTATTCGGTTTCTTTTCCATCGGCCGATTTTACCGAAACTTTTTTGCCGGGTTTTACGGTTCCGTGTCCGTCGATGACATCGATTTTATTCTTCTTCATCAAGAACTGGATTCCTTTGCTCATACCGTCGGCAACGCCACGAGAGCGTGCAATTACAGCATTAAAATCTTTATCGAATTCTTTTATCGTTAATCCGTAATCGGAAGCGTGCTTTAGGTAGTCGAAAACCTGAGCCGACTTCAATAATGCTTTGGTTGGAATACAACCCCAATTCAAGCAAATTCCGCCGAGGCTTTCTTTCTCGATTACGGCTGTTTTAAAGCCGAGTTGTGACGCGCGAATGGCGGTTACATAACCACCCGGACCGCTTCCTACTACTATGATATCGTACTTCATTTTGATATTTTTTTGCTGATGCGAAAGTAATGATTTATTGTGATTTTCGAATTCGTTTTACGCGCTCTGTACATCAAATTGTGCATCGTATAGATTTTTGTAAAATCCGTTTTCACGCAGCAGTAATTCGCTGTGCGTTCCCGATTCTACCACCTTGCCTTTGTGCATGACTACTATAATATCGGCATTTACTATAGTTGCTAAACGGTGTGCGATAACAATCGATGTACGATCTTTGGTAATTTTCTCGGTCGCGCGTTGTATTAATTCTTCCGAGTAGGTATCAATGCTAGAAGTGGCTTCGTCTAGAATTAAGATGCTTGGGTTAGAAACGTAAGCACGCAGGAAAGCAATAAGTTGCCGCTGACCAGAGGAGAGCATTACACCGCGTTCTTTCACATTATAATCTAATCCGCCAGGTAAAGACGCGATAAAATCGGCTACACCAATTTGTTCCGCAGCTTGCAAAACCCGCTCGCGACTGATGTCGTCGTTAAATAACGTAATGTTGTTGTACAGTGAATCGGCAAATAGGAAAACATCTTGCAAGACTACAGCAATTTGTTTGCGCAGCGATTCGATGGTATAGTCGTTAATATTGTGGTTGTCGATGGTTATCTTACCGGAATCGAGTTCGTAAAAGCGATTCAATAAGTTTATGATAGTCGATTTTCCTGCGCCGGTTGAACCAACGATGGCCACTGTTTGTCCGCTTTGAACTTCCAAATTCAAATCGCGAATTACGGGTTCGTTTGCAACATAGCTGAATTGTACGTTTTCAAATGTAATATTGCCGGCAAAAGGTTGCGCCTGAATCGTTCCAACATCTTGAATTTCATCAGAAGTATCTAGAATATCAAACACGCGATTGGCGGCAATCATACCCATTTGCATCTCGTTGAATTTATCAGCAATCTGACGCAACGGATTGAACAACATCCCAATAAACATGGTGTATGAAGACAAATCGCCGAAGGTCGTGAACTGATCGCCGCCCAGCATGCGTTGTCCGCCGTATACGACCACTGCGCCAAGTGTTAACGATGAAATGATGTCGGCTATCGGGAAGAAAATCGAGTTATACCAAACCGTTTTTATCCACGCTTTGTTGTGTTTGTCGTTTATTTCACTGAATTTCTCTGCTTCGATTTGCTCGCGGGTGAATAATTGAACGATTTTCATGCCCGTAACACGTTCTTGTACGAAGGTGTTTAAAGCGGCTATTTGCGTTCGAACAACTTCAAAGGTTACTTGCATTTTCTTTTGGAAAATTCGCGTTACCCAAACCAAAATCGGCATCGCCACAAAAACGATCAGCGTGAGTTGCCAGTTCATAAAAAACATAAAGATGAGAACGACGATCATTTTCGACAAATCGCTCATAATCATGAACAAACCTTGGCTAAATATTTTTGCGATGGCTTCGATATCGGAAACGGTTCGTGTAACTAATTGTCCGACAGGCGCGTTGTCGAAGTATTTCATTCGAAAACCGAGTAAGTGTTTAAATAGTTTTTCGCGAATGTCTTTTACGATATCCTGTCCGAGCCAGTTTGCCCAATACACAAAGTAAAATTGCGCTGCAACTTCGAGCAGTAAAACCACGGCCATTAATCCCAAGTAAAAAGCTAAGCCGCTTTCGTCTTTTGATTGTATGTAATTATCTACGGTTTCTTTAAGTAAATACGGGCGTAAGGCAGCAAACAACGAGAGCAATAACGCCCAGACAATAACGCCGTTAAAGCGAAATTTATACGGCTTGGTGTACACCATAATCCGCTTGAATACATTGGTATCAAAGGCTTTAGCTTTCATTTGTAGCTGTAGTTTTTAGGTGTGATGTAGGTTGTAGTTCCGCAAAGTTGTAAGCAACTTCTGTAAGATACAAACCATGTGCGGGTACCGAAGTACCGGCTTCGCTTCTGTTTTTCGAGTCGAGAATACGCTGGAAGTCGGCTAGTGTCAGTCGCTCAAATCCCAAATCGAGTAAGGTTCCGGTGATTGCTCGAACCATATTCCGCAAAAATCGATTTGCCGTGATTTCGAATACAAGCTTGTCGCCATTTTGCTTCCAAACGGCTTTGGTGATCGCACAATTAAAGTTATTAACTTCGGTTTTCGTTTTTGAAAAGCACTGAAAATCGGTGTGTTGCAAAAGAAGTGCTGCCGCCTCATTCATGAGCTCTAATTTTGGCATGCGCTTCAAAAAGAAACTAAAATCGGTTAAAAACGGATTTTTACTGGTGTGTATGTGATACTCGTACGTTCTCGACAACGCATCGAAACGGGCGTGCGCTCGCGGATGAACTTCGAAAATATCGTGAACGGCAATGGAATCGCTTAGGAGGGAATTTACTTTATAACACAGCTCTGCCACTGGAATTGCAGTAGGGAAATCGAAGTGGGCAAACATTTGTTTGGCGTGCACTCCAGTATCGGTCCGGCCGGCGCCGGTTAAGCTTATCTCGGTTCGAAGCAATGTTTCGAGTGCGCGCGTAAGTTCGGCTTGTACCGAAGGCGATTTTGGCTGGATTTGCCAACCGTGGTAGTTCTTACCGAAATAGGAAAATGAAATAAAATAGCGCAAGTATGTCGGGCTGTAAATGATTGCCAAATTTACGAATATTCAGCCAATTGATTAAGCAGCGAGATACGATATGATATTTTTAACAGCGGTTAGAAATGGATTCAGATGTTTATGCGCTATTTTGCTGAACGTATTGCAATAAGCTTCGATTTCGAACTGTGAATAATTTTTCGATTTGCGGATTTTTAAGATTAATGTATTGATAAACATTGTTTTAGAAGAATTGCTTTTTTGCGAATTATTGAAAAACAGTAGTTTGATATTATTTTCAAATAGCCGTTAGGTTTTCTACATTTACCAAAAACAAACAAAAGCTGTGAACGATTCGCTTAAGCATTTAGGAAAACGCCGTCAACTTATTGAACTGCTTCGAACTAAAGGAATTTCGGACGAGACAGTTTTGGAGGCGATGTTGAAGATTCCGCGACATCTTTTTTTGAATTCGAGTTTTGAAGACTTTGCTTACGAGGATAAAGCCTTTCCGATTGCGGCCGGACAAACGATTTCGCAACCCTACACCGTTGCGTTCCAGTCGCAGTTGTTGCAGGTAAAACCTGAAGAGAAGATTTTAGAAATCGGTACCGGTTCCGGATATCAAACCGCCGTTTTGTGCGCCATGGGTGCAAAAGTGTATTCGGTAGAGCGGCAGGTCGATTTGTTTAAGCAAACGTCTTTGTTGTTGCCTAAGTTGAATATTCGGCCGAAACATTTATCGTTTGGCGATGGGTATAAAGGCTTACCCACGTTTGCTCCTTTCGATAAAATTATAGTAACTGCGGGTGCTCCCGTGGTTCCGAATGCCTTGCTGTCGCAATTAAAAATTGGTGGCCGGTTGGTAATCCCCGTTGGAGTAAACGATCAAATTATGACCTTGTATATTCGACAAACCGAATTGCGATTTGAGAAGCACGAATTTGGGAATTTCCGTTTTGTTCCACTGCTAGAAAATAAATCCTGATGAAAAAGTGGCTGTTGTTTGTGTTTATTGGTGTTAAAGTGTGCGCACAAGGTTACACCAGTTACTTTACTGGTAATTCGACAAACGTGACAACGGTTCCGCTTGCGGGTTATTGCTTGATGGGTGGAGCTACGGAAAACGACAACGCCATGACTTGGTTATTACAACGCGCTAATGGTGGCGATGTGGTGGTGTTGCGAAGTTCGGGTTCTGACGGGTATAACGATTATTTTTATTCGGATTTGGGTGTGAACGTTAACTCGGTGGAAACACTTGTCATTACGAGTGTTGCAGGCGCTACGAATCCGTATGTGTTGAATAAAGTTGCTCAGGCAGAATTAATTTGGATTGCTGGTGGCGACCAATTTAATTACGTTTCGTTTTTTAAAGACAATGCGTTGGAAACGCTTTTAAATGCGCACATCAACGAAAAAAATGCTCCGATTGGTGGCACGAGCGCGGGCATGGCTATTTTAGGCGCACATTATTTTTCAGCGCAAAACGGTTCGGTTACGAGTGCGCAGGCGACCTCGAATCCGTTTCATCCGAATGTTACTATTGGTTCGAACGATTTTTTACAGATTCCGATTTTAGCGAATACGATTACCGATACGCATTTTGATAATCCGGATCGCCGCGGACGTTTAGCCACTTTTTTAGCGCGATTGGTATCGGAAAATCAGGAACGAAAGTTTGGTATCGCCTCGAACGAATACGTTTCGGTTTGTATCGATGAAAACGGAATAGCTCGTGTTTTTGGAGATTTTCCGAATTACGAGGAGTACGCCTTTTTTGTACAACCGAATTGTACAGAAGAATTTGTTCCGGAAATATGTACGGCAAATACCGCACTTACGTGGAATAGAAACGGAGAAGCTTTAAAGGTTTATCGCGTTCCGGGCACGCAAAACGGTATGCACACCTTTAATTTGAACGATTGGAATTCGGGCTCGGGTGGAACGTGGTTTAATTGGCGTGTTGTGAATGGCAGTATAGCGGTTACTAGTGCCGTGAATCCGCAGTGCTTTTTGGCGCAACCGGAAGTTGTTGCTGATGTTGAAATTGGCTTAGCTCCAAATCCGGTGCACGATTGGTTGCATTTTGATCGTTTGGTTTCCGCTGTTTCTATTTTTGGATTAGACGGAAAATGCTTGTTTGACAGCAAGAACGCTGTCGTACAATCGGTTGATTTTAGCGGAATCCCTGCGGGTTATTACGTGCTTTCCTATGAATGGGAGGGAGTGCGTTTTTATCGAAAAATCCTCAGGAATTGAAAGCTTTTTTGATGCGATCTAAGTCGCGTTTGGTATCCGAAGCTTTTAAAGTTTCGCGCTTGTCGTAGGTCTTTTTACCTCGTGCCAATGCAATATCGAGTTTTGCCAGACCTTTTTCGTTGGTGAACAAGCGTAAAGGAACAATAGTTAATCCTTTGGTTTGCACACTTTTGTATAAGCTACGGAGTTCGCGCTTTTGCAGCAGAAGTTTGCGTTCGGAGCGCGATTTGTGGTTAAATTGATTTCCGAACGTATATTCTTCAATGTACGAATTGATTAGAAAAAGTTCGTTGTTGTGAAATTCGCAAAAGCTTTCGGTAATGGTGGCTTTTCCGGCTCGAATCGATTTGATTTCGGTTCCGGTTAAGACAATTCCTGCCGAGTAGGTTTCGATAAGTTCGAAATCGAAACGGGCTCTTTTGTTTTGAATGTTTACAGTCTTTTGCATAGCGAGTGCAAAGGTATGAATACGGAAGGAAAAATAACACGTTTACCAAGCGCACAATTTTCGGTAACGATTTCCGCAGCCCCGATTGCAATGGAAATACGGCCGCGGCGGTGGCGTGTGCAGGCGTTTTTGCAGCAGCGACCAACGGAAGCTGTTGCAAAGACAGCCGAAACCGACAACGCTAGGTTGTATTGCAATGGAAAGCGGGAATTGCTGCCCAAAAAAAACTATTCAACTAGATTCTTCCGTAGTACATGGCTTTTACGATGCCGTCGGCGAGACCAATTTTGGGTACGTAAATACTGCGTGCGCCGCTCCATTTCATGGCATTTAGATACACTTTCAAGGCGGGTAAAATTACGTCGGCGCGATCTGGATTTAAGCCTTTTTCGTAAATTCTTTGCTCGTATGTTAAAGCGCTCAGTTCTGTCATTTGCGCGTTGAGGTAAAAGTAGGAGAGTGGCTTTTCTTGCGTTTTGCCCGACATCTTAAACAATTTATTGATGTTTCCGCCGGATCCAATTAACGAAACTTGCTCTAAATCAGCTGTATGTGTCTTAATCCATTTTTCGACTTCTTGCCAAACGATTTCTGAAACCATGTTGTTGATTAAGCGCACCGTTCCCACTTTAAACGATTTTGAAGCGACCATTTTACCGTCTGAAAAAAGCGAAAATTCGGTGCTTCCGCCGCCTACGTCGACATACAAAAATGCGCGATCGGTTTTAAGTAGGAAGTGCAAATCGGTCGATGCGATGATGGCTGCTTCCTTTTTTCCATCGATGATTTCGAGTTTGATGTCGGCTTTCTTTTTAATAATTTCAACTATTTCCGAGCCGTTATAAGCTTCGCGCATGGCCGAGGTGGCGAATGCCTTGTATTTTTCGACGCGGTGCACTTTCATAAGGAGCTTGTAGGCTTTCATGGCATCGACCATTCGATCGATGTTTTCTTCGGAGATCTCGCCCACGGTAAAGGCTTCCTGTCCGAGTCGGATGGGCACACGCACCAACGATGATTTACTGAATTGCGTTTCCTTACCGTGTTCTTCTACGATGTTGGCAATGAGCAAGCGCATGGCATTTGATCCTACGTCGATCGCAGCGTATTGTTTTACATGAATCATCCGACTGGTTTAAAAATGATTATTGGATTCTAACAGACATTCGTAATATTTATAGGTTTCGAATTGTGCTCGGAACATAGGGTTTGTACCGCGCGGACGGTATTTGTTGGCGAGATTTTCGGCATGTAAACGCGCTTTTACGTTTCCTTTCCAACCTACATCGAAGCTCGCAATAAGTTCTTCTTTAACTTGTTGGTCGTAAATCGGGCAACTCACTTCGACACGCATGTCGAGGTTTCGCGTCATGAAATCGGCCGACGAAATGTAAACTTCCTGATTCATGTCGTTACAGAAAATGTATACGCGGCTGTGCTCCAGAAAGTTATCGACAATGCTAATGGCTTCAATGTTTTCGCTCATGCCTTTCACGCCTGGAACTAAACTGCAAATTCCACGTACTAAAAGTTGAATTTTTACGCCTGCGCGACTTGCATCGTACAATTTATCAATCATTTTTGGATCGGATAAGCTGTTCATTTTCAATTTAATGAAAGCGGGCCGACCCAAACGCGCATACATGATTTCGCGGTCGATGTGTTTGTTGAAGCGCGAACGTGTGTGGTGAGGCGAAACTATGAGGTGTTTGTAGCGATACAAACGATAATTCACGTGAAAAAACTCGAAAATTTTCGAAACGTCTTTTAAAATTTGTTGATGTGCGGTGAACAAGGTTACATCTGTATAAATTTTGGCGGTGCTCTCGTTGAAATTTCCGGTAGAAATTAAGCCGTAGCGACGCAATTTGCCGTGTTCGATGCGTTCGATCATGCAAATTTTTGAATGCACTTTTAAACCTTGAATTCCGAAAATGAGTTCGATGCCTTCGGTTTGCATTTGCTCGGCATACGAAATATTACTTGCCTCATCGAAGCGCGCTTGCAACTCAATTTGTACTACGACGCGTTTTCCGTTGCGCGCTGCGTTGATGAGCGAGGAAATGACTTGCGAATTTTTTGCGAGTCGGTACAAAGTAATTTTGATGCAGGTTACTTTCGGATCGAGTGCGGCTTCACGAAGGAATTTTATAACGTACGAAAATGTTTGATACGGTGCGTTAAGCAGGTAATCGCGTTGGCTGATTTGTTCGAGAATACTGCCTTCGAGACTCAAACCGGGAATGGGAAGTCCGGGCATGGGTTTGTAAAGTAAGTCGTAGCGACCTAAATTCGGGAAATCCATATAATCTCGGCGGTTGTGGTAGCGTCCGCCTGGAATTACGCTGTCTTCTGAGTCGATGTGCATTTTCTCGAGAAAGAATTTCAGCGTATCTTTTTCGATGGATTGATCGTACACAAAACGTACGGGCTCGCCAATACGGCGGTCTTTCACGCCGAGTGCAATTTTCTCCATCATACTTTTACTCATGTCGGAGTCGATTTCGAGCTGCGCATCGCGTGTGATTTTAATCATGTGAGCCGAAACGCGTTCGTAATCGAAAATATTGAAAATGTGGTGTAAATTATAGCGAATTACATCGTCGAGCATGATGATGTATTGCTTGTTATCTTCGGAAGGCAATACCACAAAACGGTTGATGGTTTTGGGAATTTCGATAATGGCGTAGCGTACTTCGGGTTTTCCGGTTACGATGCCGAGGATACTTTTTCCACGTACTTTCATTACGAGTTTTACGGCTAAGTAGCCGCTAGTGTCTTTAAGAATCGGAAATTCGGCGAGATCGTTTAAGATTACGGTAACCAGTGCCGGGGCAACTTTTTGAATGAAAAAATCGTGAATAAAGATTTGTTGGCTTTGCGAGAGCTGCGTTTCGTTGAGCATGAAGATGCCTTCTTTTTCGAGTTCTTTCTCGATGATATCAAGAATACGCAAGCTTTCCGACTGCTGTTGAATAACAATCGCTGTAATTTCTTTTAGTAAATCTTTTGCAGTAACGCCACCTAGAATTTTTTGCCCTGTTTTTCCGGACAAGCTCAAACGTCGGATGGCGGCGTAGCGCACTCTAAAAAATTCGTCGAGATTGTTGGAAAAAATACCTAAAAATCGGAGCCGGTCGAGTAGGGGAACGTTCGGATCTCCAGCTTCTTGTAGTACGCGTGCGTTAAAGGCCAACCAGCTTTTTTCGCGGTCGATGTATCGGTTTTGTACGTCGTTCATCGGATATCTTTTGGAAACAATTTTAAGGTCACTTTTACTTTGGTGAATTCAGCCCAAGAGTCTTTGTCGAGCTCTAATTCGAGAAAGCCTGAAGTTGGAAGATGTTCGGTGAAGTTGGAATCGAATTTCTGAACGAATTCGGTTAGGGCTTCGTTGTGTCCTACTACCAAGGCATCGTTACCGTCGTCGTTAAAACTGCGGATAACTTTCTCGAGATCGCGGCCATTAAAAGTGTACAAACTGTTTTTGTAGTTCACGTTTGTCCACTTCATATCGGCGTAATCCAAATAGTATTGCAAGGTTTGTTGGGTTCGTTTCGCCAAACTGCAATACATGGTAAGATCGTCGGGAAGTATGCGGAACAAATGTGGGCTCAAGGCTTTAATATCGGCAATTCCACGAGGAGCTAAACGCCGTTCAAAATCAGGCAGTCCGTCTTCGTAGCTACTTTTCGCATGCCGCAATAAATACAGTTTTCTCATCTCTTTAAGCTGTCGGCTAAAGATATGAAATCGAGTAGGGATGAGCGTTAAGAAAGATTAAAATTCGCTGTGGATTTTCATCGATCTAGTGTAAAATTCTCAAAACGAAAGTGCTAGGGCGCCACGCGATAGCGTTTCCAGCTGCCGTTTTCGTTCTCAAAAACAATACGATCGTGGAGTCGGCTCGGGCGACCTTGCCAGAATTCAATTTTTGTTGGTTTTACCACATATCCGCCCCAATGTTCGGGTGTTGGAATTTCGTTGGGATACATTTCGTTGAGCTGTTCTAATTTCTGAATCAGTTCTTCTCGGGTGGCTTCCGAACTTTGTGGCGACGCCCATGCACCGAGTTGGCTCTCACGCGGACGCGATTGAAAATACGTATGTGTTACCTCGCGACTCGTTTTTTCTGCAACGCCTTCAATAATTACCTGACGTTCTTGCTCTTCCCAAAAAAACGCCAAACACACTTGCGGATTTTCGGCTAAAGCACGCCCTTTTGCCGATTCGTAATTCGTAAAGAATACAAACCCATTTTCGTCGTAACTCTTCAATAAAACAACACGCGCTCGCGGATAACCGTTTGCAGTTGCTGTAGCAAGTGTCATGGCATTGGCTTCGTAAGTACCGCTTTCTGCTGCAGCTTTAAACCAGTTTTCAAATAAATCGAAAGGAGAATGAGGTAAATCAGTTTCCACAAGAAAACCTTTGTCGTAAACTTTTCTAAACTCGCTTAAATCGGCCATGATTACAAATTAAAATCTGCTTCAAAGTTAAAGTTTTTGCCGTCGTCGGCTAAATGAACATCGGGAAAAATAGCTTCGGCTTCTGTTTTGAAAAGTTCGATGCCGTCGTAACGTGTTGAGTAGTGCCCGAGGATTAGTTTTCGAACTCCAGCCAATTTAGCTATCTTGGCAGCTTGTGCGGCAGTAGCGTGTTTGGTGCGTTCGCAAAGGTGTATTTCAGTTTGAAGAAATGTGGATTCGTGATACAGTACGTCGACATCCTGAATCATTGTAGCGAGTTCTTCAAAATATTGTGTATCCGAACAATACGCGTAACGCAAACTTCGTCGTGGATCGAGCGTGAGATCCCGATTTGGAATAATGCTTCCGGTTTCTGTAACGTAATCTTTGCCCGCTTTTAAATTGTGCATTTGGCTGGCATCTACTTTAAATTCGCGCAAAGCGTCGGCGTTTAGTTTCCGTTCGCGTTGTTTTTCTTCAAATAGAAATCCGTTGGTATACACTCGGTGTTGTAACGGAATTGTTGAAACACGAACTTTTTCATCTTCGAAGATGATTTCCGGCTCCGTCGACCTAAGTTCGTGAAAGTGCAGCGGATATTGCGTGTACGCCTTGGCGAGTTTGAGCTGAAGTAAAATCACTTCTTTAATGCCTTCTGGACCGTAAACGTGTAGTTCGGTGGTTCGATTGAGTAAGGCAAACGATGAAATCAATCCGATTAGTCCATAAAAATGATCGCCGTGTAAATGCGATATAAAAATGTGATTGATTTTTCCGAATTTAATTTTGTTCTTTCTTAGAGCAACTTGCGTTCCTTCGGCGCAATCGATTAAAAAAACACGTTCGCGGATTTCTAAAACCTGAGAAGTCGGATTAGAGAACGTTCGTGGAGTTGCTGCGTAACAACCTAATATGGTTAAATTCAATGTATTGTTTGTTAAAATCCTAAATCGCGCTCTATTTCGTCCATTTCAATAAGGTCTAGCGCTTCTTGTCGGGTAGGAACTACGACCAATTCTTTCGGCATTTCGGTAAAGTTTACGTTTTCACAAACAATGACAAACGACTTTTTCCCTTTGGAATGCATGCGGCAAAGCGGTGTGAATTCGATTAGGTGTTTTTTGGTGAGCGATTGATGTGCGGATAAATCCACAACTAAATTTTTGTCGGAAAACGATTTGTGTTCGTGCGACACCTTCATGATAAAAGCGGTAAGATCGCCTTGCGTGTCTTTTAAAATGTTGGTATGTCCGTGTGCTTCTACTTTCATGACTACTGAATTCTAAGCAGCAAAATACGATTTTTTAGCGAATTTTCTCGGCTAATAAGTAAATAACTGCCATACGGATCGCAACGCCGTTTTCTACTTGATTCAAAATGATTGACTGTCCGGAATCAGCGACTTCCGAAGTGATTTCCACGCCGCGATTAATTGGTCCGGGATGCATTATGACAATTTCTTTGGAAAGCGATTCCAACAATTCTTTGTTGATTCCGTAACGCATGGCATACTCTCGGCTGTTCGGAAAGTAACTGAAATCCATACGCTCGTTTTGTACGCGTAACATGTTGGCAACATCGCACCATTCCAAGGCTTTTCTCAAGTCGGTCTCAACCGTAACTCCCAGACTTTCTATAAATTTAGGAATCAACGACGAAGGTCCGCATACTTTCACTTCTGCGCCAAGCATTTTGAGTGCAAAAATGTTCGATAACGCTACACGTGAGTGCAAAATATCTCCCACAATAACAACTTTTTTTCCACCAACTTCGCCGAGTTTTTCGCGAATGCTGTAACTGTCGAGTAAGCCTTGTGTTGGGTGTTCGTGGGCACCGTCGCCGGCATTAATGATACGCGCGTTAACGTGTTTTGCCAGAAAATGTGCTGCTCCGGCATAAGAGTGTCGCATAACGACCATATCGACCTTCATCGCCAAGATATTATTGACGGTATCGAGTAAAGTTTCTCCTTTCTTTACTGAAGATTGCGCGGCAGAGAAACTAATAACATCGGCCGAAAGGCGTTTTTGTGCCAACTCAAACGAGAGTTTTGTTCGTGTGGAGTTTTCAAAAAAGATGTTTGCGACAGTGATATCGCGCAACGACGGCACTTTTTTAATTGGCCGATTGATTACTTCTTTGAATTGATCGGCTGTTTGAAAAATCAGCGCGATGTCTTGCGGTTGCAAGTATTTGATGCCCAGTAAGTGATCAACGCTCAGGGTGCTCATAATTCAGTTTGGGTTCGTTTTAAGTAAACAGCATTTTCAGTAGAATCGCTTCCCCAGGAAACGATAACACGTTCGTTGTTAATGGCATCAACTTGTCGGCCGCGGTAATCGGGTTGAATTGGTAAGTCGCGACTAAAACGGCGGTCGATTAAAACCAAAAGTTCGATAACTGCCGGTCGGCCAAAGCTTTGTATCGCGGTAAGTGCCGCTCGAATACTGCGCCCAGTAAACAATACATCGTCAATAAAAACAACCTTCTTGTCTTCGACTAAAAAATCAATTTGCGTTTGATTGGCTTCCAAACTTTTGTTATGACGTCTGAAATCATCTCGAAAAAAGGTGATATCCAACAAACCTGTTTTCAGGTTTTTTACCTGATACTCGTTTTGCAGTAAGGCAGAAATTCGTTCAGCAAGAAAAGCTCCTCGCGGCTGAATACCTATTAAAACGGTGTTGGAAAAATCGCCGTGTTTTTCAAGAAGCTGGCAGGCTAAGCGATTCAGAATCACTTCTATTTCTTTGCCGTTGAGTAGCAACTTGTGGCTCATTTCACTCTTTTGTTGTGTTGGTCAAAGGTAAAAATTATACGCCGCTGTGCAATTATAAATAGGCTACATTTCCAACAAATTTCACCTTAGTTTTTAATCTTTGCTAAAGCATCACTTCCAGAATAAACCTGAAAATCTTGTAAATCGGTATTCGGTTAAACTTTGTAGCTTCGCTGAAATTCGCCCAACATGCAGCAAAAGCACCTCAAGCACATAAAATATATTTTCATTTTAGCTGCTGCCTTATTGGTATCGTTGTCGGTGATTTCTTTCGTGCGATCCGGCAACATGGCCAACGCATCTCGTTTGGTGAGTCATACCAACAGCGTCATGTTTCAGGTAAACGATTTGTTTTCTCATTTGAAAGATGCCGAATCTTCGCAACGCGCGTATGTTCTTAGCCGAGAATCTGTATTTAAGCAACAATATGCTCAAGCGGTGAAAGCCACCTTAACGGCATACGACGAGTGCACGGCGTTAATTAGCGATAATTTTGAACAGCAGCAGCGCATGCTTAAACTCAAGCAAAACATCGATCGTCGAATTCGTTTTATGGATGCGATTATGCGCGATGCCGATTCGACTAAAATATCTCCAAAACGTTGGTTGGTCGCACGTTCTATCATGGAGGAAATTCGTGCATTAAACAAAGAAATCATTAACGAGGAAATTATTTTACTCAAAAAACGACAAGCCTTGTTGTCGCAAGAGTCAACACTTGCACCGTTGCTAACTGCAATTTTAAGTATTTTTAGTATTGTTATTGTAGTGTTTTCTTATCTGGGAATTACCCGAGAATTGGCCCGATCTAACGCATTTCAGCAGGATTTGGCACATCGCAACCAAGAACTTGCCGATCGAAACATCGAACTCAAAAACATGAATAAAGAGTTGGAGTCGTTTAATTACATTTCGTCGCACGATTTGCAAGAGCCGCTGCGTAAAATCCAAACGTTTTTGTCGCGCGTGGTCAATCAAGATTCGAGTGAAGTAACCGAACAAACCAAGTACTATTTGCTTCGTGCACAAGACGCCGCTAAACGCATGCAGGATTTAATCCAAGACTTATTGTCGTATTCGCGGTTAAATGCCGAGCAGTTTAAAGCTGAGAAAGTCGATTTCTTCGATTTAGTTGCCAGAATTCAAACGCAAAATCAGGAGGAAATCGAAAGCACAGGAACAACCATTGTTGTGAGTGGAACGCCTGAAATTGAAGTGATTGTAAAGCAGTTTCCGCAGCTGTTGGTCAACATATTTTCGAATGCCATGAAATATGTTGCTCCTCATGTGAAGCCGTTTATTACGGTGCAAAACCGCGTGGTTACGGCTAAAGAAGTGTCGGCTTTTGGCTTTAGTCCGCAGGCAGCCGAGTACTATCAAATATCAGTTTCCGATAACGGAATTGGTTTTAATGAAGCTTTTAAAGATAAAATTTTCGATTTGTTTCAGCGGTTGCATCCGGCTTCTGCGTATTCCGGAACGGGTATTGGCCTGGCTATTGTCAAGAAAATTGTCGACAACCACAACGGTTTTGTCACGGTAAGCAGTTCCGAAAATCAGGGATCTACTTTCTTTGTTTTCTTGCTGAAGAGTGTGTTGTAATTGTTAGGGCAACCCGGCGTCGTCGATTCCTCCTCGCCGTCCCGCTGTCCGCTGTATCTTTTGCCTTCGTACCTTCGGCAAAAGGATATCGCTCCCATCGGTGTTGCGGAAAAGAGTGCGCAACGATACGTGAAACACGTTTCGAATAAAACTCCGTTACTTACCTAAAAAAAGCAATAAATACGATGATTTATCGACAATGTTAAGGTCACCAAATAAAAACTGAGAATTTCTATTACGAATACATCTTCGCGCGAAGTTCCTGTACTTTCGGATCGTCTAAATAGTCGTCGAATAGCATGTAGCGGTCGATCGCACCGTTTGGTGTAAGTTCCAACATGCGGTTACCTACAGTTTGCGCAAACTCGTGATCGTGCGTAGTTAGCAAAACCGAGCCTTTAAAGTTCTTTAACGAATTGTTGAACGCTGTAATCGATTCCAAGTCAAGGTGATTCGTGGGTTCGTCGAGCATGAGCACATTAGCGCGTTCCATCATCATACGCGAAATCATACAACGTACTTTTTCACCACCCGATAAAACACGAGCTGTTTTCAAAGCTTCCTCTCCCGAGAAAATCATTTTCCCAAGAAAACCTCTTATATAAACTTCGTCGCGTTCTTCTTCGGTTTTTGCGTACTGACGTAACCAATCTACCAAGGTATAATCGTTGTCAAAAAACGCGTGATTATCGAGCGGTAAATACGCTTGGTTGGTTGTAACACCCCATTCAAAAGTTCCCGCATCGGCTTTCATATTACTGTTGATGATTTCGTAAAAAGCTGAGGTAGCGCGCGAATCTTTTGAAAACACTATTATTTTATCGCCTTTTGCCATGTTTAAATCCACGTTCTGAAACAAAACTTCGCCATCTAAACTAGCCGACAAACCTTTGATGTTCAAAATCTGATCTCCCGCCTCGCGCTCCTGATCAAAAATAATTGCCGGGTAACGTCTGCTCGAAGGCTTGATTTCCGAGATATTCAATTTGCTAATCATCTTTTTACGAGATGTAGCTTGTTTCGATTTTGCTACGTTGGCGCTAAAACGACGAATGAATTCCTCTAATTCAGCTTTCTTTTCTTCGGCTTTCTTGTTCTGTTGCGCGCGCTGCTTTGCCGCTAATTGCGATGATTCGTACCAAAAGGTATAGTTGCCCGAATAGTGGTTTATTTTTCCAAAGTCAATATCCGAAATATGCGTACAAACTGCGTCTAAAAAGTGACGGTCGTGCGAAACAACAATTACCGTGTTTTCGTAGTTTGCCAAGAAGTTTTCAAGCCATTGAATCGTTTCAAAATCTAGGTCGTTTGTTGGCTCATCCATAATTAACACGTCTGGATTTCCAAAAAGCGCTTGTGCTAAAAGTACACGTACTTTCAGTTTACCATCCATATCGGCCATAGGCGTGTAGTGAAATTCTTCACCAATACCCAAATTCGATAAGAGTGCAGCCGCATCTGAATCGGCGTTCCAACCGTTCATTTCTTCAAATTGCACCTGAAGTTCGCCAATACGATCGGCATTTGCATCATTATAATCGAGATACAACTCATCCATTTCTTTCTTTACGGCAAACAACACATGATTACCCATAAGTACCGTTTCCAAAACAGTATGCTCGTCGAACATATTGTGGTTTTGGTTTAAAACCGACATACGTTTTCCGGGTTCTAGCGAAACGTGTCCGGAGGTCGGATCCATTTTTCCGCTTAAAATTTTCAAAAACGTCGATTTTCCTGCACCATTTGCACCAATGACTCCGTAAATATTTCCGTGCGTAAAGGTTGTGTTAACCTCGTCGAAGAGAATACGTTTGCCAAATTGTACCGATAAGTTGTTTACTGTAAGCATAGTCGAAAAAATTGGCTGCAAAAGTAGTGTTTATAAACGGTTTCGACAAGTACGAGCAATATGGTAAAGTGTTGTTATTTAACGGAGCATTAACAATTGAGTTTAGGTTGTACGGCTATTTTTGTTTCATGAGTTTGGGATTCATACATTTTTTTAGCAAATACCGCCTGCAACTCGCAGCTAGTATTTGCGCAGTTTTATGTTGCAGTTGTAAATCGGACTTCGATAAAGATAACCACACAGCTTATTTCGGAGGTCTAGTAACCAAAACCACAGGTGAATACGTTTTGTTTTGTAAGAACGACAAGGTGATTGATACCATCAAATTAGATGCTAATAATCGTTTTTTCGTGAAGTTCGATTCGCTACCAGAAGGCTTATATACGTTTAAATACGAACCTGAATACCAGTACGTATATTTCGATAAAAACGACTCGATTTTGGTACGTATCAATCCGGAAGATTTTGACGAGTCTATCGTTTATTCCGGGCGAGGCGCTCAAAAGAACAACGTTTTAATGGATTTGTACCTCAAGAACGAACGCGACAAAGACGTACTTTTCGATTACTTCGACACTGATTACAAGCTTTTCAGTGCGAAAATTGACTCATTAAACGTGCTGAAGCAAGATTTTTACAGCAAGAAGAAAAAAGAAATAAAATGGTCGGACGGCTTCGATAAGTTTGCGCGTGCTATGATCGATTACAATCACTTTAGTAAAAAGGAAGTGTATCCGATCGTTCACCAAATGCGTACCGGTCACAAAATCTTAAACGACCTGCCAAAAGATTATTACGAGCATCGAGAAAATGTAAATTTTAACGATACCGATTTAATTGGCTATGCGCCGTTTATCAGTTACCTGAATTTTATGTTGAACAATGTCGCAATGTCTTCAGCACACGACGCTGATGATTTGCGCGATCAATCTCTCGAAATAAACATCCACAAGATAAAAGTTGCCGATACCTTGTTTAAGAACGAGACCATTAAAAATTCGATTTTAAACAACATTGCTTTTATGTATATGTTGGAAGATCAAAATATTTCTAATAACAAGCGGTTCTTAGATACGTATTATCGAGTTTCTACAGATAAATCAAAGCAATCTGAGATCAGACAAATGGGTAATGCCATTCAGCAGCTAACCGCTGGAAAGCGTTTGCCTTCGGTGCAGTTGCTTGATGCTTCAGGGAAAACGTTTAATTCAGACGACATTGTAACAGAAAAAACAGTTATTTTCTTTTGGAGCGAAAGTTTGCAAAGTCATTTGATTGCCGCGCACAAACGAATTCAAGACTTCCAGAAGAAGCATCCGGATTACAAGTTTATTGCCATTAATGTGGATAAAAATCAACAGAAGTGGACCAAAACCTTAGCGAATTTTAAGTTTGGAACCATTTCAGAATACCGCGCAGCCGACTTTGAAGATCTTCGCAAGAAATGGGTCATTAACAAAATCCACCGAACTATAATCACCGACAGCCGAGGTAACATTGCCAATGCCTTTGTGAGTTTGTTTGACGTGGCATTTGAATCTAAAATGTAAAAAAAAGCTGTCAACCGACAGCTTTTTTTATTCGTTTCCTTTTTTGTAATCGGCTAAAAACTGCGCTAATCCAATGTCGGTAAGTGGGTGTTTCAATAGTCCAGCAATTGCCGAAAGTGGTCCGGTCATTACATCAGCGCCAATTTTAGCACAATTTACAATATGCATGGTATGACGAACCGAAGCGGCAAGAATTTGCGTTTCGTACTCATAGTTGTCGTAAATGGCTCTAATCTCTTCGATGAGCGCCAAACCGTCGGTACTTACATCGTCTAATCGACCAATAAATGGCGAAACGTAAGTTGCACCTGCTTTAGCCGCTAATAAAGCCTGGCCTGCCGAAAAAACGAGTGTTACATTGGTTTTTATACCGCGATCTGCGAAATATTTTGTTGCCATGACACCTTCTTTAGTCATAGGCAGCTTTACAACAATTTGCTCGTGTAAATCGGCTAGTTCTTCACCTTCGCGAATCATGCCTTCATAATCGGTTGCAATTACTTCGGCACTAACATCGCCATCCACCAAGTTACAAATATCAACGTAGTGTTTTAATATGTTGTTTTTGCCAGTAATTCCTTCTTTTGCCATAAGGCTTGGATTGGTGGTTACTCCGTCGAGAACACCTAAAGCTTGTGCTTCTTTAATTTGATCGAGATTAGCGGTATCAATAAAAAACTTCATAGTTGTGTGTTTAAAAATCGCTGCAAAGGTAATCTTTCGTCGGATTATAACTTAAAATGTCTGCGCAACATTTTTTCGTAGGTCAAATCGGGTAGTATTCGCTTTAAAACAATCGAGAATTTTTGCATGAATAAACCAACTTTGTAGTGAATTTTTGGTTCCGGTGTGTTTATAATTTTCTCGATTGCTTGAGCCATTTCTATCGGATCCGAACCTGAGTGTACATGGCTGTTTATTTCGTTTAGTGTTGCGCCATACGTTTTTGCATAGGCCGAGTTTTCAATGACGGGAGCGTGATACCTGCGATCGGCAATATTTGTGGCAAAATCGCCTGGAGCCACATTGCAAATCTTGATATTGAATTGTGCCGTTTCGAGTCGTACGGCTTCCGTTAGTACTTCGAGAGCTGCTTTTCCCGCCGAGTAAATTCCCCGAAAGGGCAATCCCATATATCCAGCTATTGAAGTTACGTTAATAATGAGCCCCGATTGCTGTTTACGCAATTGCGGAAGTACAGCTTGCATAACCGAAATGGCTCCGAAAAAATTGGTGTCGAAATGATTCTTGGCTTCGGCTAACGGAGTTTCTTCTAAAGGCCCGGTAATTCCTACGCCGGCATTATTTACCACCACATCGATTCGATTTTCTCGTTCGATTACCGTCTGAACAGCTGTTTTAACAGAAGATTCATCGCGAACGTCCATTTCAAGAAAAGTAAAAAGCGGATTTGTTTTTACCGACCGACTTGTTCCGTAAACGCGGTGTCCGTTTTGAGCTAAATACTCGGCTATAGCTAATCCGATTCCTGAGGAGGCGCCGGTTACTAGAATGACTTTTTTCTGAGATTCCATCTTTATTTCGGGAAAAAATGCGCTGCTAAGATATTTGATTTCGGTTGAGTGATCGTTGATTTTAGCGCATAAAAAAAGGCAAGCTCCCTACATCGCACCGCTCAACCGCTTACCCTTGCTATGTTCCCATCCTGGGGGAGTCTGCAGGAGCTGGTCGCGTAGGACTTGCCGCCGCAAATATACGTTCATTTTGTATTTTCGCAAACGATACGCCGAGATGCACGAGAGGTTTCGGCTACACTTAAATGCTATATATATGAAAATCAGATTGCAAGGTCGTGTTTTTGGATGTATCTTTTTTTTGCTGTTTGCAATAATTGCGTGTAATTCGCCTAAACCGGCAGATTTTGAACTGCGATTTAACAGTGCCGATAAGAAATATTTGTCGGGAAAAGAATTAATTGTTGAAGTTTCGAGCGAGTATGCCGATAAAATCTCTGCAGTTAAGTTGTTTTTAAACGAAAAGTTGGTTGCAACGGGTACAGCGAATTCTGTGAAAGCAAAAATTGAGGAAACAAAATTGGGGTATATAGATTTACGAGTTGCGGTAACTGTTGATGGTGCTGATATTTCTGTTTCAGATCGTGTAGAATTAGTAACCGATGTTACTCCGAAAGTATACAGCTATACTATTTTAAACACGTATCCGCACGACATAAGTTCGTTTACGGAAGGCTTCGAGTTTTTTAGAGATACACTTCTTGAGGGAACTGGATTACGCGGGCAAAGCAAGTTGCTCAAAACCGATTATAAAACAGGTAAGATTTTGAAGAGCTTGACGCTTGATTCGCAGTATTTTGGCGAAGGGATAACGGTAATCAATAATCAGATTTTTCAGCTCACGTGGGAAGAGGGCAAAGGTTTTATTTATGATGCGAATTCTTGGAAATTAATCAAAGAGTTTACGTACGACAAACAGATAGAAGGGTGGGGTATGACTAACGACGGAAGTTACATTTACCACAGCGATGGGACTGAAAAAATTTGGAAAATGGATCCGAATACCCAAAAAATGGTTGGTTACGTGAACGTGTATTTGGGTAGCGAAAAAATCAAGCAAGTTAATGAGTTGGAGTGGGTAGAAGGTAAAATTTACGGAAACGTTTGGCAAAAAGATGCTATTGCCATCATTAATCCGGAATCGGGTGTTGTGGAAGGTATATTGGATTTGAGCGCGCTACGTTCGAAGGTGAAAGGCGGAAATCCGGCGCCAGAAGTTTTGAACGGCATCGCCTATCGAAAATCGACCAAAACCTTATTTGTGACAGGAAAGTACTGGGATAAAGTTTTTGAAATTCAAGTTAAATGAGAAAGCGATTTTTCAAGATTCTAGCACGCCTGAATAAAGTGTTGTTACCGAGTTTTACTCGTTCGGGAGTTAATGTCATGCGATTAAAGCCTTGGCAAAAGCTTTTATTTGGCTATCGTTATTATGTGACAATTAGGTCGTTAGATTAATCGTATAATTTTTCTTTGCTTTTTTCTTGTCTAAGTCTACTTTTACACTATCTTTGCACCCGCAAAACAGTTGTGATTTTACTTACAACAGTTTTCAACAAGGCCTCGTGGCGCAACTGAATAGCGCATCTGATTACGGCTCAGAAGGTTACTGGTTTGAATCCAGTCGAGGTCACGAATGAATAGCATAAAAAGAAAAAAACGCCAAGCTTTGCTTGAGCGTTTTTTTCTTTTTATGCTATTATCAAAGCGGAGCTTTGATGGATGGCGCGATAGCGCAATCCATTCGTGAAACGGTAGTTTTTAGTATTAAGATTGAAGTATTAAGATTGGAGTATTGAGTATTAAGATTGAAGTATTGAGTATTAAGTATTAAGATTGGAGTATTGAGTATTAAGTATTAAGATTGGAGTATTAAGTATTAAGACTTCGCGACGTTCGCCACTTAACGTATCATCTTCCCGGCCAAACCCACGTATTGCCGAA
>NZ_NOXX01000203.1 GCF_002251775.1 Flavobacterium aurantiibacter | reverse complement strand
AGCCGTTTTCGTTAAGTCTTTCTGCTGCAATCCGTGCTGCGGAAGATGTAGTATGAAACTGCAATTCATTTATACCTCGCAATAGAATAGGTCAGATTTGGATAATTTTTGATTTAGCGCCTTCGTCTAAGGAAGTGTAAAATACAGTATCAATAAAGTATAAGAGGCCTTGCTGCGTGAGAACATTTTCATCGTGTAGATCTTCTAGGAGAATTTGAAGATCAATGTGCAAGTAGTCGTTGTTTTTGATTTTTTTGAAACCGTTATGTTCAAGAAATGTCCTAACATTATCTAATTCTGTGGGTTCAGAACTCTGCACAAAATTTTGCTTTACGACAGCGTATAAAATCTGTTTGTGTTTAAGGAAGCCCTGTAATTCATATGCAGTATCAGCAAAAAAGTAATTGTGTAACAGGAGGTTTAATAGATATTCAAACCAAGAATTATAATAAATGGCATCATTAGCTTTCAAGACAAAATTTGGTGGTTCTAAATAAACTTTTTGTTCGGCTCCTTCGGCAACATAGGTTGATAAATCAACCTCCACCCATAGAGCGTTAGAAGTTACGAATCTTTCAATATGCGTTGCTTCTTCAGCTTTGATTTGCTTTGAGACTTGATCAATTCTACTTGAGCTTTTGCAATTTCTAAGGTAGTTGGCAATTGTTTGGATAATTGTTCCATGCCTAACCTCGATCTTTCCTGAAATGATATTTTCAATTTCATGATTTAAATTAACGTGCATTCGACAGGTATGTACTGGCTTCATCAAAAATAACAAAAGTTTTGTACAAAACTAAATAGGTAGGTTTTCATTATTCCAACTTATCAAGGAACAAAATATGGATTCCTCCACTATAATTTCAGCGGCAACTGTCTTGTTTGTCAGAGCTTGACTAGAGGTTTGAAGTAAATAACGTGTTAATTTTTAATCCGCCAACTCACCACAGATCTACCGTTAATGTACAAAGTCGCGTAGCCGCCTGTGGGTGTTTGTGGCAACGTAACTGTGGCGTAATCGTCGAAATAAGTGAGTTCTAGTGGTATAAATTCGTTACCCATCGAGTAGCGTAAGCCCACTTTAGCGTTTTCGGGTAAAAAATTTAACCGTAAAAGAATATCGTTTGCCCGCGGTTTTAAAAATGCGGTAATTGGCGTTTCTAAATCGAAATTCGCGAGCAAATACGAGCCGTAATACAGTGGTAAATCAGCAAATTCCTGAGCAGTCATTCCTGTTTCTCGTTCCGCTTCTGCTGTAGCAAAATGCGTGAAGGCAAACAATTCCGCTGGCGTACAAAAATACGCCGGATTAAATCGAAACTCAAACTTTGGTTTTTCCCCGGTTATAATCCCTGCTGCCCAAGTTACGTCAACCAGTTCCCACTTATCGTTTAAATAAATCTTGTTCCAAACATGATCTTCGTCTTCGGGAAGTTTTCCAATATGAGTTAACATCGATTTCGAAGCGCCGGGTATCATTTTCACCGGTATGCCCAACTGATCACAAACTTCATAAAACAAGCTGCTGTATCCTTGGCAAACCCCTCTTTTTGATTTTAATGTTTGAACGGCATCGGCAGTAATTCGTTCGCGTTGCTTTTGTAATTTCTCAGCCTCAGTACGAAAAGAAAAGCTAGCCGGAGCTTTTTGCTTTACTGCTCGCATCAAGTTTAAATCGTAGGCAACATTTTTAGAAATCCATGTAAATGCGGCTCGTGCTTGAAGTTCCGGTATCTTATAATCGCTTTGTATTCGTTCAGCGAAAGCTTTAACCGATGAAAACGATTTGGGATAATTGGCAACACGAGTGTCGACTTCTGTATATAAACTGTCGGCGCTTTGTCCAAAACTTAAAACACTAGTCAGTAAAAAGAAATATAAGAGTTTTTTCATGCCCATATAGTGGCAAAAATCTTGCCGAATTAGATTAAGTTTTTTGCAAAAAAACGCTCACTTTCTTTATCGTATATCTATTGCTTTACAAATTTTAAGTTAACAGTCTGTGAGGCAGCTTTTGCACTCAAAATGTACGATCCCGCAGTAAGTGCTGAGGTATTAATTTCTCGTAAGTTGTTTCCACTTACCTTCAAAACTTCTTGTCCGAGCATGTTAAAAATCGATACGGTATCTATTTGCAACGAATCGGCTTTTAGGTAAAGTGTATTCGAAGTCGGATTTGGATAAAGAGAAATAACCTCCAATTCTTGCGGATTAGAAACGTTAAGTGTAGTAAATGTAGAACTTGCCGTATTTGTAATTACCGGCGGATTATAGTTAAAATAAATTCCAGCCGTATTGCTTACGGTATCGCCCAGAACTAAATCGGCTTTGGTTTTAATTTTAAAAACAACATAACCATCGTTATTCGCATCATCAAAAGGCAACATGATGTTATTGAAAACGAATTCGACTTTATTTCCAGTAACTCGCGTAAAGAAATTATGACTGGCAGTAATCGGTTCTAAAGTTGAAAGATCGAACTTCGTTGTATCGATAAAATCTTCAACAATTACATTTTGAGCAAAATACGTTCCCAAATTTTCGAAACGAATTTTGTAGTGAATGTATTTGCCAATCATTGCCGGATTGATGATTTCTCCTTCTAAACAGGTTTTGTCGTTTGGATCAAAAGCATCGACCACGGTTTGGTTTAAAATAGCAGTATTGTTTTCGGGCGTTTCGTCTTGTTCGAGGTTTGCGCTTGCGTTAAAATACAGAACGTCATTCAAAATCACCGGAGGCGTGTCAAGAGGTGAGTTTAAGTTAAAAATGATGTCGTAACTGCGCGAAGCAAGCGGTGCTAAGTTCGAAAACTCCCAATTTATAACGTTCGTGGTTTCGGAATTTGAGCTTGGATTTGTGGAAATTAAATCAATTAAACTATCGGGATAGGTGAGTGCTAATGTTCCAGATTCGATCTGATTTCCGTTGTTTTTGAGCACTATTTTATAGTTGGCATCAAACCCAGGAATGGCAACGTTTGTTGGTATTAAGGTCACTTCCAAATCGTGATGTTCACCGACAGGAGTGACGCAGAAATCAGTATGAACTGTAAAATCGGTTCCTGGGAAAGTTACAGTAGCCGTTGGCGGTGTTATCGAAAAATAATCAGGATGAGGTAAATTAGGAGTTAGCGTGTAATTACCTGCTTGAACAGGAATTGAAAAGTTCCCGATATTATTGGAAAAAATCGTTCCGGAATTATTGGCTGTACTAATTTGGAATTCAACCCATGGAAAGCCGGTATCGCTGTCTTCACAACCGTTTAGATTACTGTCGAGAGTGGTGAAAGTGGTAATGTCGTAAAACGCACCGGGGCTGTAACTGCAGTAAGTATTTACACTATAGTTGTTAATATTTGGGGTGTTTTGAAGTGTAAAAGCAAGTTCATTGGTGTCTAAACAGATATATGTTAAATTCGGATTATTGGATAAAACGAAATCTGTAGTACCATATTGCGGCGTTCCTTGATTAGGTAAATCCAGGAAATTATTTTTGAAATTAATAGCCTCTAGAAATGTATTATCTGTTATGGAATAATTAACATCGCTAACAACGTTTCCAGCATGAGTTATGTTAGAAAAGTCTAATTCTTGAATATTTGTGTTTTTAATACGAATATCTTTGAATTTTCCTATTAGATTTAAGTTTGTGATATTACCATCAATCAATCTAAAACTTGCTCCAAAAGCAGCATTACTAGTTTTTTTGTGAGTGAATTCGTTTAAATTAACTTGACTCAAATGCACTGAAAGAGGATGATTTTCTGGTAATATAAGACTTGTTAAAGGTGCAGTTACGTATAATTCGATAACTCCACTCATCGTACTTAAATCAAGTTCAGTTAGGACTGAGGAATCAATAGTAAGATATGCGATCCCTCCATCAGGGTAATTTGTAAACTGCGTTAAAGGATTACCCGCTAGATACAATGAAAGTAGTATGGGACTACTAACGATAAAATTTGAAATATTATTATTCATCAGATTAGCGCTGTGCGGCCAATTTAAATCATCTATATTTTGTGCACAAATGTAGTTTGTCAACAAATTGTTTGTGCATGTTGTTGATCCTATTTTTGAATTTGAAAGATCTAAACTTGTCAAATAATTATAGCTACAGTTAATCGATGTAAATCTTCCCTCAACTTGGATTGTTGTAAGTTGATTGTATTGGCACCCTATAGATCCACCCGAGGTGAAATCATTTGAAATAAATAGTGAGGTTAATAAATTGTTCTTACAATCCAAGTCAGATAGTTTGTCACTAAAAGTTGCATTTAAAGTGCTAAGCGAATTATTTTCGCATTCTAAAATTCTCAATTCACTATTTGAGGAGATGTCAAGAGAAGTTAGAAAGTTATTACCACAAGACAGTGTTCTTAGATCTGAACTCGATGCTAAATCTAAAGTTGTCAGATTATTATGCTCACAAACAAGATGCTGTAAAGAAGAGCCCCCTACCAGATTTAGTGAAGTAAGTTGATTAAAACTACATCTCAATTCCTCTAAATTTGTTAGCAGGTCTAATGAAATATGCGATAGTAAATTGTTTCCACACTCTAATCTTTTAAGATTTGCAAAATGTTCGATTCCACTTAAGGATTCAATGAACTGCCCATAGACATCTAATTGAAAAACTGCCAAACATTCTGACACTTCTATTTCGTAGTTATTATTTACGTCAACTTTTATTGAGTTGCCCAAGAAGTCACGAGCAATACCATTTGTGCTGCTAGCTAAAATTAGCCTTTGCTTGAAGTTGTCATTAGCAAACTCAATAATTTGTCCCACACTTACCTGAAAAGCCAATAACAACAGAAGAGTACAAAGAAACCGCATAACATAAAATTTTGTTAAAAATAACAAATAAAATGTTACAGCAACGAAAATCGGCTAACGGTTAGTGTTAAATTATTGTAACTAGTCAGAAACCACGCCAGAAGCGGTAAGAATTCGCAATCAAAAAAGCCGTATTTGTTAGATTTATACGTTAAATCTGAAGTGCATGACATCGCCATCTTTAACAATGTATTCCTTCCCTTCTACGCGTAATTTACCCGCTTCTTTTACCTTAGCCTCCGAACCATAAGTTACGTAATCGTCGAAAGCGATAACCTCAGCACGAATAAAACCTTTTTCAAAGTCGGAATGTATCACGCCAGCGGCCTGTGGTGCCGTAGCACCAATGTTTATAGTCCATGCGCGTACTTCTTTAACGCCTGCCGTAAAATAGGTTTGTTGTTTTAATAATTTGTAAGCCGCACGAATCAATACCGACGAGCCGGGCTCACTCAGACCTAAATCCTCTAAAAACATCTGACGTTCTTCGTAGGTCTCTAATTCAGTAATGTCGGCTTCTGTAGCAACCGCAAGTACAATAACTTCGGCATTTTCTTCTTTAACCAACTCGCGAACTTGCTCCACATATTTGTTACCCGAAACCGCCGAACCCTCATCAACATTACACACGTACAAGACTGGCTTGGTGGTAATTAATTGAAAATCTTCTAAAAGTTTAGCTTCGTCGTCGTTATTTGCCGAAACGGTACGCGCCGATTTTCCTTGCAATAAAGTTTCGCGAATGCGATTTAACAAAGCTTCCTCAACTTGTGCTTCTTTATTTCCGGTTTTAGCCGCGCGTTTTACCTTTTCCAAACGCTTTTCAACGGTTTCTAAATCTTTCAGCTGCAATTCAATATCAATCGTTTCTTTATCGCGAATCGGATTCACATTTCCATCCACATGCACTATATTGTCGTTGTCAAAACAGCGCAAGACATGAATGATGGCGTTGCATTCGCGTATATTTCCAAGAAATTGATTTCCAAGACCTTCGCCTTTGCTCGCGCCCTTCACCAATCCCGCAATATCAACAATATCAACTGTTGCCATAACCACACGTTCGGGTTTCACCAATTCTTCAAGTTTGTTAATTCTCGGGTCCGGAACGTTTACGACTCCCACATTAGGTTCGATCGTACAAAACGGAAAGTTTGCACTTTGTGCTTTCGCATTCGATAAACAGTTAAATAAAGTTGACTTTCCAACGTTGGGTAATCCTACGATTCCGGCTTTCATGGCGTGTGTTTTTTAAAATCGGGCAAAGATACGTTTTGCATTTTAAGCAAAATAGATTTGTAGTCGAATTTTCAAAGCAGATTTGGTGGATTTGCAATAAAGTGCTACGGGATAATTCAATCTCTTTTCAAAATAACTCTAAAGTAAAAAAGCGCCCCATTTGGAGGCGCTTTTTAATCAATTGGCTGGCTTTTCAGACAGCTGTCGTACTTGCTTGAGTTTTTCTTTCAAAACGGCCAATTCTTCTTTGTGGCGTGCAATGCTCTTGCGTACTTCGGTAACCATACTGTTCTCTTTTCTAGCATTCTTCGCTGTAGAAAAGAACAAAATATTATTCTCTAACTGATTAATTTCCGCCTGAACTTCCTCAATTTTGCGCTGCAAGAAGATACGTTCCTGATCAATTCTTCGCGAATCGTTGCTTTCGGTAAGCTGACCCATACGGTTGTTGAAACGCATCATTTCTGAGTCTTTTTTACTCAAACTCAATTGCTCAAACAATCCGTCGAGCACTTTGTTGAATTTCCCGTCGATGTATCGTTTGTTCGGTCCAACTTTCCCCAAGGTTTTCCATTCTTCGATTTTGGCTTTAATATTATCCAAATCGGTTTTGTGAACGCCGGTCATTTCAAAAGATTTGATGTCTTCCAAAAAGGCTTTCTTGCGTTCGTATGCCTCGGTTTCCTCCTGATTTACTTCCGAACGCGCCGCCTTCAAACGCTCAAAATAGTGGTTGCACGCCGCTCTAAACTCTTTCCAAATCTGGTCCGAAAATTTCTTCGGAACGTGCCCGATTGTTTTCCATTCTTCTTGAATTTGCTTGAGAATCTCGGTGGTTTCTCTGAAATTATCACTGTCTTTTAATTCGTTAGCTTTATCCACTAACGCGCGTTTGCGATCCATGTTGGTTTGCTGTTCGCGTTTAATCGACTTGTAAAACGTGTTTTTTCCAACATTAAATTGGCGCGTAATATCTTTAAACTTAGCCCAAACTTGCTCGCTAATTTCACTCGGAACTTTTCCTACTTTAAAGAACTCTTCGCGCAATGCTTCAACTTGTTTTACTTGTTCTTGCCATGCGTTGTGGTTCGATGCAGGATGTGCAATAATGCTTTCAATTTGCTGAATAATCGCTTCTTTTAAACGCAAGTTGTTTTGTTCGCGTTCGCGAATTTGTTCTTGTAATTGTTCGCGCTTGTTGTGAATCTGACGCGATAATTCGCTGAATTCGTTCCAAATGCGTTCGCGGTGTTCTTTAGAAACGGGTCCAATATCTTCTTTCCAAATTCGGTGCAAATCTTGCAATTCGCGCAAAGCGGCATTGATGTCTTTTTCCTCAACCAAAACTTTCACCCGATTGATGATGTTTTGCTTGAGTTCTAAATTGTGTTTGAAATCAAAGTCGCGCGCTTCACGATCCAAGTGGAGAATATCGTAAAACTTCTCTAGATGAAAGTGATAACTGTTCCAAACATGGTTGTACTTGTCGCGCGGAATAGGTCCGGCATTTTTCCAACGATCGCGCAATTCATTGAAGTGCTTCAAAACGTCTTTAATGTCTTCCTGCGGATTGTGCAAGTTTTTCAGTTCTTCGACAATCGCCAAACGCAAAGCTAAGTTGGCTTTTAGAATGTTTTCCTGGCGTTTGAAATGTTGGTTTCTTAAATCGCGAAAGGCATTAAACAGTTCGTCGAATTTGGCTTTCGCCGGATGGTGGTATTGAAATTCCTGACCTTCGTTTTCAGGATCGTCATGAAATTGTTGTTTCTTTTCGTCGAGTAAATGATTGAATTTGCTTAGAAAAGCCGATTTAATCAATTCTACGTGTTCTTTTATCGCAACTACTTGTTCGCTTTTTACCAAACGCTCTAAATGCTGATTTAGTCGGTCGAGGTCGAGCGTTTCGTAGTCAATTGCAGGTAATTCAATGCTGGTTTCGCGTTCGTGTTCTTCGGCCGCAATCGCATTTTGTTCCTCTATGTGTGTGATGGCCTCGTCGGCTGCAAAAACTTGTGGTTCGTCTAAAATTGGTTGCTCGTCGGCAAGTGCTTCTTCGCTGAGTTCAACGGTTTCTACTGCGGTTTCCGCAACTGCTTCAACAAGCTCGACTTCGGCAACTGTTTCTGTTTCCGCTTCCGCAGCAAGCGATTGTTCCACAACTTCTTCAGCAACCGCAGTTGGTTCTTCTGGAGTTGTTGCGTCGTCCGCGACTACGTGTTCAACTACCGCTTCTGGTTCTGCTTGAACTACTTCAGTAGATTCTTTTTCAGCTGTTTGCAGCGTTTCTTCAGTATTTGCTTCTACTGACGGATTTCCTTCTGTCGTGTTTTCAGCTGCTGACAGGTTATCGTGTTTTTCTTCTAACATTTTAAGAATGTTTACAGTTTTTACTACGGGCGAAAGGTAGTAAAGGCAGCAGTAAAAACAAAGAAAATAGCTGATTTAACGCGTTACTGTCGATTTTTTAATTTGTATCGGTTACAACAGCGAAGATTGGGCGAGTAGGGTTGTCCAAATTTGCCACGATTTTTCGGCTTGAAGTTCGAGCATTTCACGGCCGTTTTTGATTTTCGCGCCTTGCTGCTCGGCTTTCGTTAGGAAAAGTGATTTCTCGGGATTGTACACCAAATCGTACACGAAATGATTTTCATTCAAAAAATCGATGGGAAAATCGGGCATTTCGGAAACATTAGGGAACGTGCCCAGCGGTGTGCAATTGATGATCAGTTGTGTATTTTCGACTATTTCGCGTGTAATTTCATGATACATCAAATCGAAATGCGGATCACGACTCACAAAAGCGCTGTTGATTTCCAAGTTGTCGAGCGCAGTTCGAACTGCTTGCGCCGCGCCGCCCGTTCCTAAAATAAGTGCATTTTCCACGGAAGTGCCCGTCCAGTTTTTTACACTTTTTAAAAATCCAAAAACGTCGGTATTAAAACCGTGCAATTGCCGGTCGGCATCGATAAAAACAGTATTAACTGCTTGCGCACTTTTAGCCGTATCCGACAGCGTACTCAAATACGGTAAAATCTCTTTTTTGTAAGGAAACGTTACATTAAAACCAATAACCGATTCATCGGCTTTTAGTTGTTCAATTTCTGAAATCGATGCTAACTCAAAATTGAGGTATTTCCAATCGTCTATTTGCAGTTGTTCGAACTTGTTTTGAAAATACGACTGCGAAAATGAGTGTCCGAGTTTCGAACCAATTAAACCAATGATTTTCAATTTATAAATCGGTTTTAGTGTATTTGGCAATAAGTTTTCGAACGCGTTTGTTGGTGCAAGCTGTTGGGTAATAATCGGTGAATAGCGTGATCATTTCGGCATCGCGCTCCAAGGCGCCTTCCAACAATTCTAAACCAACTTCTTCTTCATCAAAGCTCAAATACAAACCAGCTAAACGGTATAAAATTTCCGGAGCTTCAGGATAAAATTCTTTAGCTTGCAGCAAAGCTTCTACGCAGTTTTCGAATTCGCCAAGAAATTGCAGTACATCTACCCAATAAATCCAAGTATCTAATTCGTCGTCGCCGTATTCAACTGCTTTTCTGTAGCCCATTTCAGCTTCTTCGAAGAAATTCAACGCGCGATTTATGGTAGCGTAGCGTTTCCAGTAGCGAAAGTTCTCGTTATCGATTTCCAAAGCTTTATTTACGAAATACAATGCTTTGCGGTAATTTTTGGCATTGAGGTACAAATCGGTGATGGCAATCCAAGCTTTATCGAGTTGCGGATCTTCGTGTACCGTTCGGTTGTAGTATTTTAAGGCTGTAGCCGAATCGCCTTTGCGTTCGTAGCATTTCCCAATGCGCAACAGAGCATACGATGTTGCATCGTCTAGTTCGAGTGTTTTTTTATAACCTTCGATGGCTTCATCGTAGCGTTTTAGGCGTTCGAGCGATTTCGCTTTTTCCATATACGCACCTACAAATTCTTCGTCGATCAAAGTTGCGTAATCAAAGGCGCGCAGTGCTTCTTCGTAGCGTTTCAAACCGTAGAGAATCCGACCGAGTTGGTGCCAAGCGATTTCGCTGTAAGGATTTTTATCGATGTAGGAATTCAGGAAAATAACGGCGTCTTCGTGCTGATCTAAGAATTCGAAACAGTACACAATGTTATACAAAGCACCTTGGTCTTCAATGTCTTCTTCCAAACAACGGATGAAATTTTCTTTTGCGAGTTCCAGATTATCCATAAAAAGATATTCCATACCGAGTAAATTGTACACATCGGCAAGGTCGTCGGTGTATTCTAAAGCAGTTTTCAGCATCTCAACAGCCATGTCGTGATTGTCGCGTTTACTGTAAATACTTGCTTTTTGGATGAATATTTCTTCGTTGGTAGGTTCAATGGCGTACAACTCGTTCAACAGCTTTTCGGCCTGGTCGAGCTTGTCGTCGTAAATGAGCATTTCCACCTGAACAAACTTTAATCCTGTGGATTTCGGATGTTGTTCAAGTGCTAATTTCAGCGCTTTTTTAGCCAGGCTGAGTTTTCCCATGTCGAGGTAGTGAAGCACTATGTCTTCAAATTCCTCACTGTCGAAAAACAAAACTTTGTTTGTTTTCAGCATCGATTCAAACTTCGATAACGACAGGTTGTAGTCTTCTTCTTCGCTGCTTAATTGCATAACTCTGGGATTTAGAATTCGGCTATTTAAAATTAGAAAGCACTTTGCCGCCTAACTGCTCGGTTACACGATTCTTGTGAACAATTTAATTAACAAAAGGCGTACCAATTAGCAAAGAGGCAACTTCTTCTTTACTAAAACGCAAAATGTTGTTACTTATGGCGCAAGGAGGTTTTAAACATGACCTTCTGACAGCAATTCGTCGAAAACTTCCAGCAAAATGGCGCAGCCGGCTTCAATTTCTTCGAAACTAATGGTGAGCGGCGGCGTTATTCGAACCGCTTTTCCTTCGAAAAGTAGCCAAAATAAGATGAGTCCGCGGCGGTAACAGCGCAAAACTACTTCGTTGGTAACTGCTGCATCGCTTGTCATGGCAGCTAACATTAATCCACGACCACGTACTTCTTTGATCAGCGGGTGAACAAGTAATTTGCGAAACAAAGCTTCTTTTTCTAGTGCGAGTTTCATCAAATTTTCGTTTTTGATGATTTCTAGCGTAGCCAAAGCGGCGGCGGCAATAACGGGATGTCCGCCAAAAGTGGTTATGTGTCCTAGTTTGGGTTGATCTTGCAGTAAATCCATGTGTTCCGCGGAAGCGATAAAAGCTCCAACCGGCATGCCGCCCGACATTCCTTTTCCCACAATAACGATGTCGGGAACGATTCCAAAATTTTCAAAACCGAAAAAGGTTCCCGTTCTTCCAAAACCGGGTTGTATTTCGTCTATAATTAAAACGGCACCCACTTCTTTACAACGCTTACTCAACCTGATTAAATACTCGTTTTCAGGTTGAATAAAGCCCGCGCCACCTTGTATGCTTTCCACAATTACACCAGCGGTTTTCTCGGTAATATGTTCTAAATCAGTTAAATTATTGAATGTTATAAAACGTACGTCGGGTATTAATGGACGAAATACTTGTTTGCGTTCTTCGTAACCCATGACGCTCAACGAGCCCATAGTATTTCCGTGGTAGGCGTTATGGCACGAAATAAGTTCCGATCTTCCGGTGATTCGGCGCGCTAATTTTAATGCTCCTTCAGTAGCTTCGGTTCCTGAATTAACCAAGTAAATTTTCTCTAGCGGAGCCGGCAAATACTTTTGTAGTTGTTTGCAATATTCAACAGCCGGATGTTGCGCAAATTCGCCATAAACCATAACATGGCTGTACAAATCGAGCTGTTTCTTAATAGCGTCGTTTAAATACGGATGGCAATGACCGACCGAAGTTGCCGAAACTCCTGCAACAAAATCGAGGTATGCTTGTCCGTGTATGTCGTAGATATAGCTTCCTTTGGCATACGAAACCTCCATTCCAAGCGGATGCGGCGTGGTTTGGGCCTGATATTTAAAAAAATCCGTCAGCATTTTATTTTCCTTTCTTCACATTTTTATCGTACTCACTGGTTTCCTTTCGAACAGCTATGGGCTTGTCGGCCGATTTCTCTGCTTTTTCCCGGTACTTCCGGGCAATTTCGTCCCATTTGAGCTCTTCTTCGGGAAAAACATCGTCTTTACTTCTAATCATTTCGTCTTCTCTCCAAATAAAACCTCGCAATCGGCGTGCATTTTCTGGCAGTTCTTTTTCGGGATACATTTGGCCTTCTGGTCGGTCGTACTGCGTAATCGTTTCAATTTTCGAATCTTCCAAAATCAAATTTATCTTCGAACTTACGCTTTTGTTAATTCCGATGAGTTCGTCTTTGTCGTCGCGCATGAAATACAGAATTTCCGTGTTTTTGACAAGAGTTACATCATGGAGTTTATCGTCTTTAAATTTTCCATAGAGATTCAAACCCTTAACTTGATTATAGCCGGTTCCAATCGTGTCTTTCGAAATAATAAAGGCATTATTAAGCACCTTCAACGAATCGATTTTTTCAGTTTCTAAATTGGCAATCAGATGGATCACATCGCCAGTTACTTGATTTTTCTTGTTCCAAATTACGGGTCGGCCAATTAGTTTTGTGAGTCCCACTTTCGTGGAAGAATGAATGGAGTCGCATTTGCCGTTCATATCCGATTTGAAAAAACGTGCATTTTTAAACGCACGAATGATCCGGTTTTCGGGTTTTCCGGTAAGCATTAATCGCGTGCCGTGAATGTACACACTGTCGTTTTCCATGAGTGAAACTGCCACCGCTTTTCGAGTCACAAACATCGAATCTTTGGCTTTGTAAAGCTCGGCGTAATGTCCGCGTACCACGCCTTTATTGATCGTATCGGTAATTTTTACGTAATGTGAAGCCGATGCAAATTCCCGATTTTTATCGTAATAAAGCGAATCACCGTCGATTTTGCGGTCTTTATATTTGATATATGACTTTCGGAGGAAATGTGCTATGTTTTTCTTAGTGTCGTAAAATCCTTTTTCGGTGTAAATGAAATCTTCTTTGCTAGTAACGGTCGATGCGCCAAGCAGATAAGAATGTCCGGAATTAGAGTAATAATCCAGATGATTACTTTTTATAACCACTTTTGGATTGGTTACCGTTACGGCCGTGAGGAAGCGAAATTTCTTTTCATTTGCAAAGTAACGTCCTGATTTACTGGTAAGTGTAGTTTCTTTATTAACGATTTTCCCGTAATTTTTGTAATACGCTTGCTGAATGTTCCGATCGAAATTAATCGTATCGGTAGTGAGTGTAAATTCTGGCGAACGCAGTATGGGGTTTCCGGTTGCAAATGCTTGTTTTAAATTTCCAGCATATTCGGCATAATCACTATTTAAATGCAGCGTATCACCTTGATTTAAAACAACATCACCAAAAGCTTTAATGTAGTTTTCTTTCTTGAAAAAGTACGCCTTATTGCAGCGCAACGTAGCTCCTTCGTGGCGTACGAGTACATTTCCCGTGAGCAAAACGGCATCGGGCATCTGCAGTTCATCTACATCGAAATTATCGGCATTTTCTACCACTATGGGTTTGTTTTGCGCGGTTACTTCAAAATTGCAAAACGAAAAAAGCAGAAAAAGGAATAGAATTGAATATTTCAATGACTTGTAATTTGCCGCAAAAATAGTGCTTTGCAGAGAGGTGGCAGTTGGCTTAACAAAAATTTTTGCCAAAGAGGCTATGTGCTAATACCAAATATTGCGACATTAGCAGCGAAAGAAAGTTAGTTATGAAACAAACAATCAAGCTTTTGGTATTGGCTGCACTAGTCGGAATCAGTGCACAGTCGGTTAATGCTCAATCAAAAAAAGATAAGAAAGTGTCAGAGAAAGTTCAGAAAAAAGTTGTTTATCAAGTCTTTACCCGATTATTCGGAAATACGAATCAGAACAATAAACCGTGGGGAACCAAAGAGGAAAATGGCGTCGGTAAGTTTGCTGATTTTACCGAAGTTGCGCTCGATGAAATAAAGAAATTAGGCGTAACACACATTTGGTACACCGGCGTACCGCATCATGCTTTAGTTGGCGATTATACTAAATACGGAATTTCCAACGACGATCCGGATGTGGTTAAAGGGCGTGCCGGTTCGCCTTACGCAGTTAAAGATTACTACAACGTGAATCCAGACTTGGCTGTTGATCCTGCAAATCGATTGGCTGAATTCGAAGCATTAATCGATCGAACACACAAAGCGGGTCTTAAATTGCTGATCGACATTGTTCCTAACCATGTGGCGCGCCGTTACGAAGGAAAAAGTAATCCGCCGGGAGTTCGTGATTTTGGCGCGGATGACGACACTTCCGTGGAATACGCCCGTGATAATAACTTCTATTACATTCCAAATTCGTCGTTTAAAGTTCCGTACAGTCCGGATTACAAACCATTAGGAGGCGATCCTGCTCCTGGTTCAGATGGCTATTTTGATGAAGTTCCCGCAAAATGGACGGGAAATGGCAGCCGATTAGCGCAGCCTGACATCAACGACTGGTACGAAACAGTAAAAATTAATTACGGTATTCGTCCCGATGGAAGTAAAGATTTCCCAGAATTGCCGGCAGGATACGACGCCAAAGATTACAAAGCTCATTTCGAATTTTGGAAAGATAAGTCGGTACCTTCTTCGTGGATTAAATTTAGAGACATTGCCTTGTATTGGATTGCTAAAGGCGTAGATGGATTTCGTTACGATATGGCCGAAATGGTTCCTTATGAGTTTTGGAGTTTTATGAATTCCTCCATTAAAATGAAGAATCCGGATGCCTTTTTATTGGCAGAAGTTTACAATCCGAACGAATACCGCAATTACATCAAATTGGGGAAAATGGATTATTTGTACGATAAAGTTGATTTATACGACAAATTAAAAGAAGTCATTCAAGGCAAAAGTTTACCTGATCCAGTAACCGATATTCAGAATCGTTTTCAAGATATCGAACATCATTTACTTCACTTCCTCGACAATCACGACGAGCAGCGTTTGGCTTCGGATGCTTTCGCAGGAACTCCAGAAAAGGGAATGCCTTTGATGGTACTTTCTGCTACAATCAGTAGTTCGCCAACGATGATTTACTTTGGTCAGGAAGTAGGGGAGCGCGGCGATTTAGATTCGGGATTTGGAAAGCCGACGCGTACAACGATTTTTGATTACGCTGGAGTGCCGAGTCACCAACGTTGGATGAACAGCGGACGTTTCGACGGCGGTGCATTGAGCGATTCGGAGAAAAAACTTCGCGATTTTTACAAGAGATTGCTCAACTTTACCTTGGAAGCTGACGCCATGACGGGCACTTTCGTGGAATTGCAAACAGAAAACAGAAAGCAAGGCGAGCAGTATAAGCCCGGTTTGTATTCGTTTGCACGATATTCTGCCAAGCAAAAATTACTGATAGTAACAAATTTCTCATGGGTAAGCGAAGCCGACTTTACCTTAGAAGTTCCTGAAGCCTTGATTAAGACTTGGAAATTCAAGGATGGTTCATATCCTTTGAAGGAAAAGCTGTACGGCAATCATACTTCTACGCTAGAAGTTAAAAATGGCAAGGGTTTTGTAAAGCTAAAATTAGCGCCATCAGAGTCAGTAATTTTGGAAGTACAAAAATAAAAGCGCTAACAAAACGTTAGTTTACACTGAACTTGGCGCAGATACGCTAAATTTGTAGTATGAAGTTTGGTAAATTATATATCGCACTTTTTGTTTTGCTATCGGGTGGTGTTTTTGCACAATTTGATACGGGAAAACGTTCGGTAGGAATAGCACCCGTAACGCCAAAAGCGGCGCCGAAGGAAGTTCAAAAGCCAGACGAAAAGGAGAAAAGCACGATACTACCTGAAGTTTTAAAACCTGAAAGTAATAAACCTATTGTTGAGGAAAAACCATTGAGTTTGACACCTTCGAACGAGTTTATGAGTAATTCGCGCGAGTTTACAAAAGTGTTTGAAGGTGAACTTAATAAGATTAAGCCACAGCGGAAAAAGCAGTCACTGGGAACTATAAAAGTAAAAACCAAAAGTGTTTACATTCGCTGCAGAGATTCGCAGGCCATCGACGGGGATCAAATTCGGATTACGTGGAACGAAACTTTAATTGCCAACAGGCTTACACTAACAGGTGGTTTTCAAGGCATTGAATTACAGCTCGATAAAGGCTACAATTACATCGATTTTAAGGTTATTAACGAGGGCGATAGCGGCCCAAATACGGCACAGTACGAGATTGTCGATAAAGCGGGAAATGTGTTAGCAAACGCATTTTGGGACATGAATTCAGGCGATACAGCTACGATGGTTTTGATTCGAGAATAAGCTTAACGAGTCAAATGAATGAAACCGGTTAAAGGTTCCGGAAATTCTTCAGCATTCAAATGCAAAACGTAATAATAGGTTCCTTCAGGTAATTCGTCGGATTGCCAAGCTTGGACATTGCTTTTTCCACGCCAAATTCCTGTTCTCCAATTGCCCGACCAAACTTTTCTGCCGTAGCGATTGTAGATGTATAAATCGTATTGAAAGATATCTTCCAAACCTTCAACAATTAATTCATCATAAAACCCGTCTTCATCTGTAGCAACTAAATTGTAAACTTTTGGCTTGCAACGTTGTGTAGTTAGATTAAATGAGGTAAACGTCTCGCAGCCAGCAGTATTGCGAATTCGCACATAAATTGTTGTCGGACTTCCATTGCTTAAAATCGACTCGTTTCCGACAGCAATTTCGTTTGTTCCCGCGAGAGCATCTTCGTAGCTGTAAAAAAGTGCAACTTCATCGTCTTCATTTGCTTTCGCCTCCGTACGCGCATACGAAAAATCGAAAAATCCGCTTCCATTACCGACATTACAAGATATTGCATTTGAAATGTTGTTGAAATTCGGACTTTTTGGAAACGATATCTCTTCTACGTAAGTGTTGTTATCTTCGTTAAGTTCTTGAACAAACGTTTGTCCGAGCTCGTTCTGATCGACTACTAATTCGATGCTTACTGGGTTCGGTAATTGGGAAGAAACTTCCAAGGTAATTGTTCCTAATATGGATCCCGCTACCGGAATTGGCGTGTTTGTAATGGCAGTGCCAATGACCGATCCGTTTGCTTTAAACAGCACAATTACGCCCGCGGGCAAAGTTGCAGTACTGTTTAAATTGCTGACTTGGTAGGTGATATCGAGCGTTCGGATATTGCAACTTACATCATAATCCATTATTTGAACTGTAGCATCGGGCAATTCGTTAATGAGTTTGGTAACCACACAGTTTAGCATCACAAAATCCTGACTACTAGAAAGTGAAATTGTAGCCTCCGTATCACCTGGATTCACAAAACCTTCTAAATCATAAACATCGAGATCCATGTTGTAAAGCGTCGTGCTTCCCGTCAACGAATTGGTTCCATTAAACGCGTTTGTTGTTGGATTTAAGGTATTTTGAACCGTAATAGAATTTATGGTAAGTGATTCACCCACAGCAATATTTTTATCTCCTTCCCAAGCTAAAAAACCAATTTGCGAATCGATACCGCTAACAACATTTAAGTTAGTTAGCAAAATATTTACCGATCCTGGAATACGTTGCATACCATCGTAAACGTTAAGCTGACATTGCGGTAGCGAGTCGTTTTGAACCACAACAACAATGGCCCAGCCGCCAAAATTTCCTCCAAACGGACAATAATTCGGAATTACCTCGGTAAGATCTAATCCGCTTAAAGTGTAAGTTGTTGCCGTTTCATTGATAACTTGTGTGGTAACATCTGCGAAAGCGGCAAAGTACGCGGCTCCATTGTTTCCAACCGCGCTAAAAGTACGTTCCGCATTAATGATAGTGTTGTTGAGGCTTACCTCAAAGTCGCCCGTGCCACTTCCTGCCCAATATAAGTAAGCTGCTACAATATTATCTCCGTCTTGCAATACTAATTCTTGCGACGATTCCGTTAGTATTTCGCAAGGAGGTGCAGGAACTCCGGGTAAATTATTGTTTTCAGTTAGGTTTAATGTGTTTCCGCAAAAGGTAAAACCGTATCGGCCATTATACTGCTGATACAACGAAATTTGTTGCGCATTTGCCAGCTGTAACACGCCAAGTAGCGGTAAAAGAAGGAAAAGAAAATAGCGGCAGTTTTTTTTCAAGACCGAAACTTTTTAAACTCGTTTCGAAATTACGTACTTTTCACGCCGATAAAAAGAAGTTGTGCTAAATTTAATACGATATCAGGCTGATTTACGTCCAATTTGGGATGCTTTCGTGCGCAATTCGTGCAACGGAACTTTTTTATTTGAGCGCGATTTTATGGATTATCACGCCGATCGTTTTCAGGATTTTTCAGTCTTGATTTTTAAAAAAAATCAATTGATAGCTGTCTTTCCTGCAACAGTTTCTCAAAATAAAATTAGCTCACATGCAGGCTTGTCGTATGGCGGTTTGATTTATGATAAAATGAGTCAGCAAACGTCGAACGATATTTTAGAAGCACTCATTTCCTTCTACGAAAGTGCAGGAATCAGTGAAATTTCTTGCAAACTCATTCCTGAAATTTATAACCAAAAGCCAGCAAACCACTGGGAATACAGTTTGTTTCAAAAAGGAGCACAATTGTATAGAAACGATGCTTTGAGTGCGATTGATTACAGTTTTCCGATTGCATTTTCCGACTTGCGAAATCGCCATTTAAAAGCAGCAGCTCAATCAGATGTACAAATTTCAAATAAGACTGATTTAAGTACTTTTTGGAATGAGGTTTTAATTCCTGTTTTACAGCAACGACACGGTATTGAGCCAGTGCATACCGCGGCAGAGATCACACTTTTGCAGCAGCGATTTCCCGAGAACATCATTTTATACACGATGTCTTTAAATCAGCAGTTGTTAGGAGGAACTGTTCTTTTTGTCACGAGGCAAACGGTTCATGCACAGTATATTGCAATGCGAAAAGATCGAGAAATTAAAGGAGCATTCGATCGTTTGTTTGCTCAAATTATTCTTGAATTTAAAGATAAAAAGTTCTTTAGCTTTGGGATTTCCACTGAACGCGACGGGATGTATTTAAACAGCGGTTTGATTGCTTGGAAGGAAAGCTTTGGTGCACAAACGTATTGCCAGCGGTTTTATCGATTAACTATCTGATTATGAAGATTCCTTTTCTTGATTTACAGCGTATTACCGAAAGTTATCAGCCTGAATTACAGGAGGCTGCGCAGCGCGTAATCGAAAAGGGATGGTTTATTTTAGGTGAAGAAGTTGAGCGATTTGAAGCCGAATTTGCCCAATACTGCGGAACCACAGAAGCTATTGGTGTAGCAAATGGCTTAGAAGCACTTCGATTAATTTTTGAAGGCTATAAATTGCTGGGCAGATTAGCGGTTGGCGACGAAGTTTTAGTTCCGGCAAATACCTATATCGCGGGTATTTTAGCCATTCAGCATGCCGGTTTAGTGCCCGTTTTGTGCGAACCAGAATTAGAAACCTACAATATTGATGCACGCCGACTGGAATCTGAAATGACTCCAAGAACCAAAGCCTTGTTGGCAGTACATTTGTACGGACGTTTAGCCGATACGCAAAAACTTGAAGCATTTTGCCAACAACACGATTTGCTTTTTATTGAAGATGCGGCACAAGCTCACGGCGCATTTGTAAACGATTTGTCTAAAAGAGCCGGTAGCTACGGACATGCAGCTGGCTTTAGCTTTTATCCGGGGAAAAATTTGGGAGCGTTGGGCGATGCGGGTGCAGTAACCACATCCGATCTCGAATTAGCAACGGTTATTCGGAAATTGCGTAATTACGGATCGGAGCAGAAATACAGCTGCGAAATAAACGGTTTTAACTCTCGCTTAGATGAAATTCAAGCGGCCTTTTTACGTGTGAAATTACGCCGATTAGATGCCGATAATCAGCAAAGACAGGCTATTGCAGATCGGTTTTTGAACGAAATTTCAAATCCAAATCTGATTTTACCCTTACGATCTTCAACCAATAACGTGTGGCATTTGTTTGTGATTCGGGTTGAAAATCGCGAACATTTCATGAACTATTTGAAGGTGAACGGCATAGGAACCTTGATTCATTATCCAATTGCGCCACATCAACAAAAAGCCATGCCCGAGTTCGCGCATTGCAATTTACCGATTACCGAACGCATACATCGCGAAGTCGTTTCCATACCGTTACACCAACTCTTAAGCGACGAGGAAGTTGCATACATCATCGAAACGCTAAACCGATATGAACAGTAAAAATCAAGGTATCCTAAAAGTTGGCTTTTTGCACTTGGTTTTTATCGGGCTGCGTTTTCTTTCGTCGGTACTTCTCAATAAACTGGTCGCTGTTTTTGCCGGTCAGCAGGGATTATTGGTTTTTGGAAATTTACGTAATGTGTTGTCGTTAGCCGAAGTTGCTTCAACAGGAGGTATGCAATCGGGCATACTAACACTTACAGCTTCTACACCCAAAAACGAACATTCGAAATTTCTGTTCGGAACAATTTTTAGTTCGATAGCAGTAATAAGTTTGGTGCTTTCGGTAGTGGTTATGATTTTCCACGCAACTTTGGCTACCTGGTTTTTTGGAAGCTATTCCAACGGATCGACCTTAGTGGTTCTGCTGGCGTTACTGCTTCCGCTCAACGGAATTTCGTTGGCTATAATTAATATTTACAACGGTTTACAGCTCTATTCGAAAGTGTTGATGCTGAATGTGTACGTAACCATTATAAGTACGTTTTGCATTGCAGCAGCGCTTATTTATTATGACTTAGAGTATGCGTTGTATGCAACAATTGCCGCTATTGTTTTGCAATTTGTGCTCACTGTTTTTAATGCAAATCGCTTGTTTTTAGATGTGAATTTTCGCTTTCATTCTGAAACGGCTTTAAAAATAGTGCAGTTCGGACTGACTGGCGTTGTTTCAACCGTACTTCCGGCGGTTTCGTTTTTATACATTCGAAATGAGCTTGTAAGTACGACAAGTACCGATTTTGCTGCAAATTGGGAAGCTGCCTACCGATTATCGTCGCAAGTAGCCCTAGTTTTTATCGGATTTGTGAGTTTGTATTTCTTTCCAAAAATTTCCGAGTCGATTGCTTTAAAATCTACAAATGCAGTTTTTGTTCGGTTTTTAAAAATCGGATTTCTACCGTTTTTCGTCGGTGCTTTAATCTTGGCTATATCGAGTAGTTTTTTGATTCCGGCACTATATTCGGCCGACTATCTTGTGGCACAATCTTTATTTCCAATTCAACTTCTTGGCGACGTTTTTCGCGCTCTAGCCGTTTTCTTTGGCTTTGTACTCTTGGCGCAACATCAATGGAAGTCGTTCATTCTTTGCGAATTCGTTTCGTATGCCACACTTTTGTTGGGTTTTTATCTTTTCCATGAAAGTGCAACGACTGCCGTAGCCTGGATTTATGTACTTTCCAATATTGTTTATTTGGCAGTGGCTTTTTTCGCTTCCAAATTCAAGCGATAAATTTTTAAACGAGGCGTTTGCTTATCAATGTTTGCGCGCTCTTCCATATTGTAACCTTCAAATTGATAGGCTTTGAAAGCCGTGCAATCCGGAACATCTAAAACTAAAGTTTCGTTGCTTTTAGGAAGATAAACGCGGTATTCGCTGAGCTTTCGGTACGGAAAAACAATTCCAAAATTCACTAACGTATAGCTTGTGTTTTTAGTGGGTTGTTGTGCGTAAAAAGGAATAAAGTTTTTAAATTCCGTAGTTGTTTGAATGGCAGTTTTGCCGTGTTGTTCCAGTTGTGCAAATAGTAGGTCGCGCGGATAGTTTACAGCACGATATTCCTTCCACGAAAGTGCAAATGAAGTAAGTGCAAGTAGCGTAAAAAAAGTGATTGAACTGTTTTGCCATTTTTTGGAAAGCAAACTCAATGGGAGCAAAGCTACAAGGAGTATAATCGGTACGAATTGTTTCAGGAGTCGCGCATACCAAACTACTTTTTCTAAGAAGAAGCTGGCACTTGCGTAGAAGAGAAAGAACGCTACTGAAATGAGCAACAACGCGAGTATATTTTCTTTCTGAAAGACAGGTATTTGTTTGATTAACAGCATGATGCTTCCGCAGAAAAAACCCAAAAGTAACGCAATTCCCAAAACCGATTCAACTTCGAGAAAGTACTTGAAAATGAAGGTGTAGGCTTCGGAAAAACTCCCTTGAAGAATTGATGTGGAAAGCCAAAGCGATTCTCGTAGAAACGACATACCCGCAAAACGCGACGCTGATTCAGTTAATAGAAGCAAGAAAAAGCTGCCTAATCCGTAGGTGGATACATGGAAAAAAGCTGTTTTGAAATTAAGTTTTCGGTACACAGTAAATCCGTAAAAAACAGCGATGATGCCATACAGCAAAATGTTTCCGGGATAAACGAGATAGGCGAAAAACGCGACAAATCCCCAGTTGAAAGCCGACTTTATTGTGAAATTCGATCGACAAATTTGCACTAAAATCCACACAAAAAACAATTGTGAACTGTCGTACGGATCGCTGTGCCGCAACGAAATAAACGATAAAGTCAGACACGAGTATAAGACAATTCCAAACCAAGCCAAATGTTCGTTATTGAGCAAGGTTTTGAATAAATTAAAATACGTGCGCAGCAGCAGCAAATAGATGCTGAAGTTGAAGAGAAACATCACGGAAGCCGCGAATTCACTGTACAGCAGCGTTCCAAATAAATGATGAACGCTGTAAATTACAGCTGCCGGAATCAGTTTTAAAAGCGCATCGGCGGGTCGACCTTGCGTTTTAAAAATGTGTTGCCAGAAGTCGTTAATATCAAAAGAAACGAGTGCTTTTACTGCTTCGACCGATTCGGTAAACCGCCATTCGTCGGGAAAGGCGAAAAAACCTTTGCCTACAAAAGCGAAGCGCGCCAAAATCAGCAGTAAAAGAATGGCTTTCCAAACGATATTCGGATTTCGTAGATCAATCTTTATCATCTCGAAATCAGAATTTTAAGATGAATCGCTATTTTGAAGAATACATAGGGAATCCACAAACGAAGATTTCTATTTCGAAACACCACACCCATTTCGTAGTGCACGCGTTTGAGCAGCGCTCGATGTTCGGTTTTGTTTCGATTTAACTGTGTGAAAGCCATCCACAAGGTTTTAAAAGTCGAGGCATTTATGCGTCGGCCCAAAACCGATTTTTCCTTGTACGCATAGCCCAACGAGTTTTCCAAATAGCGTTTCTGCGAAAGCGTTTGGTCGATATAAAAAAACGGATATTCGCGTGAAGCACGTAACCAAAAGTCGAGATCTTCGTAGGCTAAACTGTCGTTGTAACCGCCCAATTCCACGTGGATTTTTCTCGAAACCAACAAAGCAACCGGGTTTACAATTTCGCCTGAATTTACAATCGCTTCGTAAATCAAACCGCGCGGTATTTTTTGTAGACTGCGTTTATTTTCATCGACAGCAAAGAAATAGCCCAGATGCGCGCCCGATTCTGAAATACGTTCGGAATTCGCGTAAACAACCGCAGCTTCGTGCTTTATTGCCTCAGCAACTAATACGTCAAGGGCGTTCGGAAGCAACACATCGTCTGTTGCAAAATCGAGAATATACTTGCCTTTAGAAACGGCAAACGCTTTATTAAACGAAGCGGTTATTCCGAGATTTTGCTTGTTGTGAATGATTTTAATCTGCGGATATTCAAGCTGCAGTTTTTCGATGATTTGCTGCGAACCGTCGGAACTGGCATCGTTTACTACAAGTATTTCCACGGAAGTGTATGTTTGCGTTAAAACCGACAAAACCGCTTCGCGCACAAACTTTTCGTGATTGTAACACAGGCAAATGACGCTAACAAGTGGTTCGGCTGTAGTCACAGTGATTAATTAGTGGTTTTCCGAAAATTCGACGCCTAAAATACGAAACTCGCCACTACAAATACGCGATTTCCCGAAATGAGCCGTTAGGTAAAGATTATACCGTGTAAAATCGCTCCGAATCGGCAACAATTTCGAATTTGATTCGGTATTTGTCTAAATTTACGACCAGCTTATTTCCTATGAACATCAAACAGCTTGAACTTCCCAAAATTGAAAACGCGCTGGGAAACATCGCAGTAATTGAAAAAGATACGCTGCCGTTTGCCGTTAAGCGCGTGTATTATTTATATGATATTCCGAGTTCGGCGAAGCGCGGAGGACATGCGCATTTGAATCTACAACAGGTGCTCATTGCCATTTCAGGTAGTTTTGATGTCGTACTCGACGACGGTTCGCGCCGACAAACCATAACCTTAAACAAGCCCGACCGCGGATTGCTCATCACCACAAAAATTTGGCGTGAGCTTGAAAACTTCTCTTCTGGAGCAGTATGCTTGGTTTTAGCTTCCGAAGAATTTTCAGAAGACGATTACATCCGCGATTACGATGATTTTCTAGCCTCGATTTCGTAATTCTCGAAAACGCAGCGCCCAACGAACGAGCGTACGCGACATAACACAAAGCAGCTTTCGTTTAAAATCCAAGTCACGCAAATCGATTTCAAGCTGGTATTTGTTGGCAACAAGGTCGTTTTTTTCGCGTATGGCCGCCATTAGTAAGGCATATCGATGAAAATTTAGATACTTTTTTAATCCTGGAACGTTTCCAAAATCCTTTTCATAATTGCTAAATGGCGTGTGAACTTTCTTACTAATGCTGCTCATGGTCATTTGTCCGCTTTCATTTTGCCGATACCAAGCCAACGGTTTCGGGTTGAAAACCAGCGGATGGATCGCGTGTAAACGAATGCACAAATCAATGTCTTCGCCAAAAGTTACCGCTTCGTTATAGCCGCCAAGCGCTTGCATTTTGTCTTTTCGAATCGCCAAACTCGAGCTGCAATACGGCGATTCTCCAACAGCTTTTTCGAAAAAATTGGTGATTATCTGTGTTCGATTTTCGCGATTTAAAGCAGCATTCGGTCCACGAAACGAATCTGAAAACCATTTGAAATAAGAGGTAGCATAAACAACCTGATTGGGAAACGTTTCGGTCATCTGGAAGATTTCCGCTAAAAAGTTTGGTTCCCATTTATCGTCCGAATCCAGAAAAGCGACGAACGTTCCTGTGGCCGCAGCAATGCCTACATTTCGCGATTTCGGTAAGTTTAAATTTTCAGGATTGCGTATGATTTTCAATCGATTATCGGTGATCTCGGAAACAACTGCCACGCTGTTATCCGTCGATGCGTCGTCTACAACCAGCAACTCGAAATCGGTAAACGTTTGTTGCAAAACGCTGTTTACGGCTTCGAGCACAAAAGCTTCTTTGTTGTAAAGCGGCATGATTACCGAAAAGAATGGCATAAAAAGCGATTTGAAAATGATACATTTGTCGGCATGCAAGATGCGAAAAAACTTCAGATAGTTTGCTTTGAGAATCCGTTTCCCGCTAATTACGGTGGTGTAATCGATGTTTTTTATCGCATACAGGCGCTTCATGCCCTTGGAATCGAGATTACCTTACATTGTTTTGTTACCGACAGAACCGAGGTAAAGCCCGAATTACAGGCGTTGTGCAAGGCCGTTCACGTGTATCCCAAAGAGCGTAAAATTTGGCAGTTGTTTTCGCAATATCCGCTTTCAGTGGTGAGTCGGTTTCACTTGAATTTAGCAAACGAACTTTTAGCCACCGATGCGCCGATTTTAATTGAAGGTTTGCAAAGTAGTTTTTTTGCTGCGCTACCTGCCTTTCGTGATCGCAAGTTGTTTTTGCGTTTGCACAATCTGGAATCGGTATATTACGAAGGTTTAGCGAATTCGGAAACGAACCTTTTAAAGCGATTTTTATACCGCTTGGAAGCGAAGAAATACCGCAAATTCGAAACGCATTTACAACGCTTTGCTAGCATTTTTACGATTTCAAAACGCGAAACGCTTGAAGTTTCGAAAGTTGCAAATGCGTTTTATTTACCGCCGTTTCATGGAAATGCAACTTGCACGTCGGCAGCTGGTTTAGGCGATTTTGCTTTGTATCACGGCGATTTACGTTTGTCGGATAATAAACGTGCCGCTTTGTTTTTGTTTGATGTTTTTAGCGAATTACCTCAGCGCAAATTGGTGGTTGCGGCATCCGATATTCCCGATAATATTAAGCAGGAAGCTAAGCGTTTTTCGAACGTGTCGGTTATTGAAACGCAATCGCAAGTCGAGTTGTATGATTTGATCCGTTCAGCGCAAATGAACGTGATGTTGTCTTTTCAACCTTCCGGAACCAAGTTAAAAGCCATAAACGCCTTGTATATGGGGCGGCATTGCCTGGTTAACGAAAACATGATAGACGATCCTGAGTTGATGAAACTTTGTGTGTTTTGCGAAGGTAAAAGTGCATTTGTCCGTGAAATCGACCGGCATTTTTCGATTCCGTTTGAACCGCAACAACGTACCGAGGTTTTATCTACGCTTCTAAGCGATCGAGCAGGTGCGGAGCGGCTAATTAGTGAGATTTTTAAAAGCTAGTTGATAGAAGCTAGTCCCGATAGCTATCGGGATTGCGACGTTCACCAATTGACGTATCTTTTGGAGAAGCTAGAAGCTAGACACGAGAAGCTAGACTTCGATGATTTTGCCATGTAACGTATCGTTTTACCCAACCCAAACCACGTATCGTTGGTGCCTGAGCCTGTCGAAGGTTGTTTTTAGAGGCTAGTCCCGATAGCTATCGGGATTGCGACGTTCACCACTTCACGTATCGTTTTGCCCAACTAAACCACAATGTTCAGCATTTGACGTATCGTTTTGCCCAAACAGACCCACGTATCGTCGAAGCCTGAGTTTGTCGAAGGCCAATCATTCTTTTTCCCTTTTTTTCGCTTTTTTTCGCTTTTTTCGCTTTTTTCGCTTTTTTCGCTTTTTCCTATTTTTTCTATTCTTTCTATTCTTTCTATTTTTTAGCTCCCTCCCGCTGTCCGCTATAGTCCTCGTAAAATACGGCAGATTCACGCGCGCTGCATCCGGCTTCNTTCGCTTTTTCCTATTTTTTCTATTCTTTCTATTCTTTCTATTTTTTAGCTCCCTCCCGCTGTCCGCTATAGTCCTCGTAAAATACGGCAGATTCACGCGCGCTGCATCCGGCTTCTGAACCTGAGTTCGATTTAAAAATTGCGGTCAGAAAACAGATAAATGGTTGATTACAAGGCGGATTTGTTTTGGGATACTGTAGTATCGCAAAAAAATCTAACGAAGTAGGCAGCCGTTTATCTGTTTAGCGTGCAAGTTGTTCATTTCAATTACTATTTGATTTCACAATTTGCGCATTTTAAGCGATCTGACAATGATTTTTAATCAAACTCAGGTTCTGAGGTCGCCGTTTGCTTCGCGGTTCACCTAGCCGTCTTTTCCTCCGGGCTGCCGCTGCCATCCGGGCTAGGGCAAACGTTACCAAAAATTAGTGGAAAAAATACCTATAAGTAGGTAGTTTTGGGAGAGGAGAAACGCGTAAATTAGCAAAGGATAAAAAAGATTAATTTTTTAATAACAAAGACAAAAGGCGAAACAAGTGTCCAATTTAATAGATGAAAAATTACGCATAAATTTTTTGATGCAATGTGTTGTGATTAAATTAGTTAAGTTCGTTTTTGAAAATTAAAAAAAATAGAACTTTGCCAATTGTTGAGTTAGCGGAAACCTTTAGACACAAACTACATAACGATAAGTTAAACCATGAGAAAGTATGTAATCTTTTCAATTCTTATTATTGCAGGACTTTTACTCCTGCTCGGACAGTCAAATATTGATGACAAAAATTCCTTCTGGTATATAACAGTTGGGAATATTGCAAACACTTTTCTAGTCGGTGCGACTTTAAGCTTGCTATATCAATTAGTTCTAAAAAGCGAAGAGGATAATCATTTGATGAAAATGTTGAAAATTTCCTTTTCCGTTCATGATAGTGGATTAAGACAAATCCTTACTAATTCTGCGGATAATAAGTTCAGTCCATTACTGCAATCATCTAATTCATTTGTTGCTGTTATGAACGATGGATTACGATGGGTTGGCAACCATTCAGTTGAAATAGAAGAGAGGTTTGATAAGGCTGGCACTGTGACAGAGTTCTATATTGTAAATCCAGATTCTGACTTTTGTAAGGCTTTGGCAGCAAAAACAGAAGTTAAACTGGAGGAATTACAAAATAAAATACTTCAGACTAAGAGGCACATAGAAAGCACCTATGAGCGTAGTAAGAAAAAGGGAAATCTAAAAATTTACTATCTTAAGAATTATCCTACGCAATCTATATTCATTGCTGACGATAAAATCGTGGTAACACCATACCAAACAGCAAGCGGTAGAAATGTCATTCCACTATTTGAGTATGAGTATAATGAAAATAAAAAATCAATTGGATTTCATATTACAAATGATGTGGAAAACATGAGAAAAGAAAGTACAGTTGTTTATTAAAAGTAGGCTGCTAACAACACCTACCCAAAAGTCGGGTTTCCGTGTTCCAATGACAGTTTTATGGTTAATGAAACATTAGTTTTTAAAATAAAGTTTTGTAGTAAAAGTCCTGGCCTTCGGGTAGCTGGAAAACGTTGTGTTTCAGTGTAAAAAGACAGCCAACCCGCAAAATGGCACATTTGGTTTTTCCCGACACACAAGCCAACGCTTGGATAACCAAAAGAGTCATTTTTTTTCAACGCTCTGACACCGTTCCGACCGAAAAACTTATCTTAACCGAATGAAATAGAAAATATAATTTGTAGATGAAATCCGCTTGCGGATTCATGAACACCAATAAAAAAATAAAGAAGATAGTGAACAATTTAAAAGAATTGAAACCAAGAAAGGCACTGAACAAAGCCTTTTTAAAAGTAAAACCGAACAGGACGGAAATTGAAGGTTTCAAGACCAATCTCATTACTTTACTCGACAGGACAAATGACACGGAAAGCGAAGAGTTTCATAAAAACTTGATTTCCGACTTTCTCAAGGACACTTATTACAAACAAAACCATTTTATAAATACCAAAGGTCGAAACGACCTTGTTATTCATAACGGACAAAATGCAAACTCGACGGTTGGAGTAATTCTCGAAGCAAAAAAGCCCACCAACAAAGCCGAGATGATTACCACCAAAAAACTTAATGCAAAAGCATTTCAGGAATTGGTTTTGTATTACTTAAGAGAAAGAATAACACACAAAAACCTTGAAGTAAAACATTTGGTTGCGACCAACATCAACGAATGGTTCATTTTTGACGAGCATTTATTTGAAAGACTTTTTGCACAAAACAAATCGTTTGTAAGACAGTTCGAGAACTTTGAAGCAAACAAGAAAACAACAGACGTATTTTATAAAGAGATTGCCGAGCCATTTATTGACAGCATCGCTTCTGAAATTGAATTTACTTACTTCAACATTCAGGACTTTCAAAAATCGTTACGCAATACCGACAAAGCAGACGATAATTCGCTGATTGCGTTATTCAAATTGTTGTCGCCTGAGCATCTTTTAAAACTCCCGTTCACCAACGACAGCAACAGCCTTGACAAACGTTTTTACAGCGAGTTGTTGCACATTATCGGCTTGACCGAAACCAAAGAAGGTAGCAAAAAACTGATTGAGAGAAACAAAGCAGGTGAACGACACACAGGAACAATTCTTGAAGATGCCATCATTCAGCTTGACAGCTTAGATAAACTGAGCCGACTTGAAAAGCAAAATCAATTTGGCAACACACAACAGGAACGACTTTTTAATGTTGCTCTTGAACTTTCGATTACTTGGATAAACCGCATTTTGTTTTTGAAGTTGTTGGAAGCACAACTCATTACCTATCACAAAGGCGACAAATCATTTTCGTTTCTCAACCTTGACAAAATCAAGAACTATGACGACCTGAACAGCTTGTTTTTTCAAGTGTTGGCACGCAAGTATGACGAGCGAAACGAAGATGTAAAAAAGGCGTTTGAAAAAACTCCTTATCTCAATTCTTCGCTTTTCGAACCAACAGACATTGAGCAGGTTACTTTGTTTATCAGCAACCTTAAAGACGATAAAACCATTCCGATTTTTTCGCAAACCGTGCTGAAAGATAAGCAAGGCAAAAAACGGACAGGCAACATTTCCACGCTTCAATATTTGTTTGAGTTTTTAGATGCTTACGACTTTGGAGCAGAAGGCGGAGAAGAAATTCAGGAAGACAACAAAACGCTGATTAACGCTTCGGTTCTCGGATTGATTTTCGAGAAAATAAACGGTTACAAAGACGGTTCGTTTTTCACTCCGGGTTTCATCACTATGTATATGTGCCGTGAAACCATTCGGAAAGCCGTTGTGCAGAAATTCAACGAAGCTAAAAAATGGAACTGCACAACGCTTGAAGAACTTTACGACAAAATTGAAGACCGAAAAGAAGCCAACAAAATTGTAAACAGCATCAAAATTTGCGACCCTGCCGTTGGTTCAGGACACTTTTTAGTTTCGGCTCTCAATGAAATGATTGCCGTTAAAAACGACTTGAAAATTCTGCAAGACCTTGACGGAAAACGCCTGAAAGAATATCAGGTGGAAGTGGTAAATGATGAAATGATTGTAACAGACGAAGAAGGTGAACTTTTTGAATACAACCCAAGCAACAAAGAAAGTCAACGAATACAAGAAACGCTTTTCCACGAAAAGCAAACCATTATTGAAAACTGTCTTTTCGGTGTGGACATCAATTCCAACTCCGTGAAAATTTGCCGTTTGCGTTTATGGATTGAGCTTTTGAAAACTTCTTATTACAAGAACGCAACAGAATTAGAAACGCTTCCCAATATTGACATCAATATAAAATGCGGAAACTCTTTAGTAAGCCGTTTTGCCATTGATGCCGACCTGAAACAAGCCTTGAAAAAAAGTAAGTGGACAATTGACAGCTACCGAATAGCCGTTGACACTTACCGAAACGCTGAAAGCAAGGAACAGAAAAGAGAAATGGAACGACTGATTGCCGACATAAAATCGGATTTCAGAAGTGAAATTTCGCTGAATGACCCGAAAGTAAAGAAGCTACGCAAACTTTCAGGCGACTTGTATCAAATGACCAATCAGGGGCAACTTTTTGAAATGAGCAAAAAGGAAACAGCCGTTTGGAGCAAGAAAGTGCAACAACTGACCGAAGAAACCAAAAAACTTGAAAACGAAATTGAAGAAATAAAAGCCAACAAGATTTTTGAAAACGCTTTTGAATGGCGGTTTGAGTTTCCTGAAGTGCTGAATGATGATGGCGATTTTGTGGGCTTTGATGTGGTGATTGGAAACCCGCCTTATGGTGTTAAACTTGATAATGCAACAATAAATATCTTAAAGAGTAATTATCCAACAGGTAATTCAGGGATTTTACAAGACAGCTACATCAGTTTTATAGTTTTGGGTCTTTGTTTAGGAACTTCTGACAGTATTTTGAGTTACATCATACCGAATACTTGGCGATTAATAAATATTGCATCTGAATTTAGAAAAGATAGTTTGAGCAAATTCGGTTTGTATAAAATAGACACTTTTTTAAAGCCCGTATTTGACGAAGCTGTGGTAGATTGCGACATAGTTTTTTATGATAAAAGAATCAATGAAACTATATCATTGAATATTAATAATGCTGAAAAAATATTAAAGTCAAATCAAATTTCAGTTGCAACTCTCGTTTCCCAGAATGTGATTAACTCGCACCTTACAGATAATCAATACAATTTAATACAGAAACTACGAGCTGGTACAGAACAATTGAAAAATATTATGTCAATTAAAAATGGTGTAAAGCCTTATGAAGTTGGCAAGGGAAATCCAAAACAGACGAAAGTTACATTATCTGAAAAACCATTTACAAAAAGCACTAAAGTTGATGACACTTTTGTTCCATTGATTGGTGGCAGTGATTTTCATAGATACACATTAAAATGGAACAATGACAATTACATAAGTTACGGACCTTGGTTAGCAGCCCCGAGAGATGCTGAAATATTTGAGAAAGGTGAAAAAATAATTGTTCGCCAAACAAGTGATAAGTTGATAGCAACAATTATTGAAAAGGGCTTTGTAATGAGAAACAATACACACATTCTGCTTTCCGATAAGCCAAATTATAAGTTGAAGTTCATTCTTGCTTTGCTCAATTCCAAATTGTTTGACTTTATCTATTGGACAATAAATCCTGAAAAAGGAGAAGCACTTGCTGAAGTTAAAGCAATGCATTTAGACCAGTTACCAATTAAAATGGCAGACATTAAAACACAGGAGAAAATTGAAATTCTTGTTGACCAAATCTTGACTAAAAAATCTAAAGATAATGCAGCCGACACAACAGACCTGGAAAATCAAATTGACCAATTAGTTTACAAGCTATACGACCTAACAGAAGAAGAAATAAAAATAATTGAGAACAACTAAACCGACTGAAATGCCCACGCTTCACAGCCACACAATTACTCACGGCTTGTTTATTTTTAATGGTGTTCGTGAACCGCAGGCGGTTTGCCAAGTCGCACAAGCCAATGCACAGACCAAAACTTGGCAAAGAGGGTGTCTGTCCCACCGCACAAGGACAATTCAAACTCGACTAATGACCATTTATCGAGAGAAAGACAGCCACTAACCCCTCTAACTCTTCCACAACTCCAGTTGTCAAAATATTTACAAAAAACAACCCGTTTTAAACCAATTCCTTCCGGTAACGATTTTCGCGGCCGTGATGGCAGTGAAAATAAAAGCGTGGCAGAGGCTTGTGGAGGCATTTTTAGCTAGCGACCAACGGAAGCTGGGCGAAAAATAGCCGAAACTGCCGCTGCAAGCTTTTATTGCAACGAACAGCGCGAAATGCCGCCATAAAAAAAAGACTTAGTGTTCGTTGTGAAAAACTTCGCGAAACATTGTGCTCCTTCTTGTTCGCAATCTTAGCTAATCGAAAGCAAATCCACCCTCAACCTTTAAACGCTCCGTATTTTAAAATACACCAAATGGCTCGGAAGCCGTCTTTCCAGTTGATTTTTTTGCCTTCGGCGTAGGTTCTGCCGTAGTACGAAATGCCCACTTCGTAAATTCGAATGCCCGGAATGCGCGCAATTTTTGCCGTTACCTCAGGCTCAAACCCAAAACGGTTTTCCTGCAACGAAACCGATTTCAACTTTTCAGCACGAAACATCTTGTAACAAGTTTCCATGTCTGTAAGGTTCAAATTGCTAAACATATTCGAAATAAACGTTAGAAATTTGTTTCCAATGGTATGCCAGAAAAACAAAACGCGGTGCGGTTTTCCGCCCATAAATCGGGAGCCGTAAACCACATCGGCATGACCTTGCAAAATCGGATTCAACAATAACGTAAACTCGTTCGGATCGTACTCTAAATCGGCGTCTTGTACAATGATGAAATCGCCCGTTGCCGTTTCAATTCCCGTTCGAATGGCCGCGCCTTTACCGCGATTTTTCGGATGACTAACCAAGCGGGCACGAACCTGCGGATTGGCACTGATCCAGTGGGCTACACGCTGTTCGGTACCGTCGGAACTGGCGTCGTTTACTATAATGAGTTCCAAACTAATTTCTGGAAACAAGGTAGCTTCGGCAACTTTTGTGAGTATCGTCTCTACCGTAGCGGCCTCGTTATACGCCGGAATTAAAACACTTAAAACCTGCATTATACGGCGCGTTGTACCACTTCAAACAAGGTTCCGTTCTCGCATTTCAACGTTTTCGACGGAAATTTCAACAACAAAGCGTAATCGTGTGTTGCCATTATAACCGATTTCCCGTTGGCATTGATCTTTCGCAATACTTCCAACACTTCCACAGAAGTTTGCGGATCGAGATTTCCCGTAGGTTCGTCGGCTAAAATCAGTTCCGGATCGTTCAACAAAGTACGGGCAATAGCCACACGCTGCTGCTCGCCACCCGATAATTGATGCGGCATTTTCTTTGCAAAAGCTTGCATATCAACACGCGACAGTACTTCATCGATCTTCGCATCCATATCGCTCGCGTTTTTCCAACCTGTGGCACGCAACACAAAGTGCATGTTTTCGTACACATTTCGGTCGGGTAGGAGTTGGAAATCTTGAAAAACGATACCAATTTTTCGTCTTAAAAAAGGAATGTCCGCTTCTTTTAAACCTTTCAAATTGAAATCAACAATCTGCGCTTCACCTTGTTCTAACGGCAAATCGGCATAGAGCGTTTTCATTAAACTCGATTTTCCCGAGCCCGTTTTCCCAATGATGTATAGGAAGTCGCCTTGCTTGACGTCTAAATTCACGTCGGTTAAAACTGCACGCTTGTCTTGGAATATACTGACGTTCTGCAAATGCACAACAGATGAAGCCATTTCGTTTTTATCTTTAGTTGTGGGTAAAAGTAAGAAGTTTAGCCGCGTCTTTCAAATAATATTTCCGACTTAAATTGTTAGTTCAATTGTTGATATCATTATACTAAATGCTCGTTTACGCTCGTTCTCACTATAGCCAATTTGATATATTTGACCATCTAAAACAAAGTTTACACAATGCGTATACGCACCTTCATTCCACTGCTGTTTGCCTTCCTTTTTTCGACGGCAGTAGCGCAAAAAACAGCCATTTTCACACACAATCGCGCCGATTTTGATAAGGCTATTCAACTGTATCAAGCCGGGCAGTATCAAAGCGCGTCGATTCTATTCGACAACATTTATCAAGCGCTTCCCGACGCCGACCGGCAATCGGATCTTGCAGCCGACTGTTCTTATTACGCGGCGATTTCTGCCGTAAAGTTGCAGCAACCCGGCGCCGACGCCAAGATTCTGAAGTTCTTGAAAGAGTTTCCAACCAGCAGCAAGCACAACGAGGCGTACACTGAAGTGGCGCACTATTATTTCAATGCCGGCAACTACGAACAAGCTTTGGAATGGTTTGATAAAGTTGATGAAGGTACGCTAAGCGCCGACGATTCGGAGCGTTTTTCCTTTCAAAAAGGCTATTGCTATTTTGTTGCCAAGAATAAGAAAGAAGCGCAAAAGTACTTTAATCGTGTGGCGAATTCGAAAACCTACGGCAAGCAAGCCAAGTATTACTTAGGTTTTATTGCCTACGAATCGGAAGATTATAAAGAAGCAACGCGTCAGTTCGAACAAGTTGGCGACGACGAACGTTACAAAGAAAAAATGTCGTATTTCCAAGCCGATATGAATTTCAAGCAAGGAAAGTTTGAAAAAGCTATTGAAGAAGGAAACCGCGCTATGGCGAAATCGACCGCCGGAGAGAAGTCGGAATTAAATAAAATTATCGGCGAAAGCTACTTTAACTTGAAGAAATATCAAGAAGCAATTCCGTATTTATCGGCGTACAAAGGCAAGAAAGGCAAATGGTCGAATACCGATTATTACATGTTGGGATACGCGTACTACCAGCAGAAAGACTACGAAAATGCGATTGGTCAGTTTAATAAAATCATCAATGGAAACGATTTTGTGAGTCAGAATGCCTATTACCATTTAGGAGAAAGCTATCTGAAAACCGACAAGAAGCAACAGGCTTTGAACGCTTTTAAGAACGCTTCGGAAATGGAGTTCGATTTGAAAATTCAGGAAGATGCGTATCTAAATTATGCGAAATTGAGTTACGAGATTGGGAATTCCTACCAGCCGATTCCGGATGTTTTAGCCGGTTTCTTGCAAAAGTATCCCTCAAATCCGAACAAGCCGGAAATCGAAACCTTATTGATAAACTCGTTCATTACCTCGAAAAACTACAAAGGTGCTTTGGAACTATTGGAACGCAACAAAAGTTTTGCCAACAAACAAGCCTACCAAAAAGTTACTTTTTACCGCGGCTTGGAATTATACACCGATGGCGATTATCAGGAAGCGTTATCTATGTTTGAAAAGTCGATTAACGAACCACGCGACGCCAAGTTTACCGCTCGTGCAACGTTTTGGAAAGGAGAAACGCAATATGTACTCGATCGTTTCAACGAGAGTTTGTTGAGTTTTAGAGAATTTCAGTCGCTTCCCGCGGCAAAAGAAACGCCGGAGTTCAAGAATTTGGATTACAACTTAGGATACGCCTATTTTAAGTTGAAAGAATACGAACAAGCCGGAACCTATTTCGAGCAATTTACTACAAAAGGCAACACAGATAAAGTTCGTTTAAACGACGCGTATTTGCGTTTGGGCGATAGCCGATTTGTATCTGCGAAATACTGGCCGGCAATGGATGCGTACAACAAAGCCATTGATTTAAAAGGTGTGGATGCCGATTACGCAGCGTTTCAAAAAGCCATTAGCTATGGATTTGTTTCTAAAAACGATCGTAAAATCGAAGACTTGAGCAAGTTTGTATCGACATATCCGAAGTCGCAATACCGCGACGATGCCTTGTACGAGCTTGGAAATACGTATCTAACCGAGAAAAAAACCGAACAAGCTGTAGCGACATACGACAAATTGCTTGCCGATTACAAAGACGGAACCTACTCTGCCAAAGCCGTTTTAAAACAAGGCTTGGTGTACTACAATGCCGATAAAGATAATTTGGCTTTGGCGAAGTTTAAAAAAGTTGCCGCCGATTATCCGAGTACTTCGGAAGCTTTGGAAGCCGTAAGTACAGCCCGAATTATTTATTTGGATTCAGGAAGAATTGATGAGTACGCAGCTTGGGTAAAAACCTTGAGTTTTGTGGAAGTTACCGATGCCGAATTGGATAACGATACTTACGCTGCCGCGGAAAAGCAGTATTTGCAAGGAAACAACAAACAAGCCATTTCGGGTTTTACCGGTTATTTGGCGAAATTCCCGAACGGAATTAGTGCTTTGAAAGCCAATTTTTACTTGGGTCAGTTGTACTACGCCGATAAATTGGAACAAAATGCCATTCCGAATTACGAATACGTGATCGATCAGCCTAAAAATGAGTTTACCGAACAAGCTTTGGTTCGATTATCGGAAACGTATTTGAAAGCCGAGCAGTATGCAAAGGCAGTTCCGGTTTTGGAAAAGTTGAAAGACGCCGCCGATTATCCGCAGAACAAAACTTTTGCACAAGCGAATTTGATGAAAAGCTATTACAATTTGAAGGAATATCCGAAAGCAGTTAGCGCTGCTGAAGTGGTACTTCAAAATCCAAAAATTGAAGATAAAGTAAAAGCCGATGCACAAATTATTATTGCTCGTGCCGCGTTCCAAAGTGGCGATGAGGTAAAAGCCAAAGCGGCTTATGCCAAATTGCAAACGATTGCCAAAGGCGAATTAGCAGCCGAAGCGTTGTACTACGATGTGTATTTCAAAAATAAAGAAGGCAAGTTTGAAGATTCGAACAAAGCGGTTCAAAAGCTAACCAAAGATTACAGCGGTTATCGCTATTACGGTGCGAAAGCACTGGTAGTTATGGCGAAGAACTTCTACGGATTGAAAGACAGTTTTAACGCTACGTACATTCTTGAAAATGTAGTTAAGAATTTCACAGAGTTTGAAGATGTAACTGCTGAAGCAAAAGCAGAATTAGAGAAAATTACGGCAGAAGAAGCAAAAACAAATTCATCTGTTAAAGAATAAGACCCATGCAAAAACAATTGATATATATAGCCGTATTCGCTGGATTTACCACTGCAGTTTCGGCACAAAAAGACGATAAAGATTTAGGAACCGAAGTGGTGAACGTGGTAAAACCGTACACGCCGACACTTTCTGATGCATTTAAAGTGAAAGAAGTTCCGGTGATCGACGACGAGGAAACGCGTGCTAAAGAAACGATTACGTACAGTATATTTTCGTTTCCGGTAGCTTCAACATTCGCACCGGCGAAAGGAAAAGCCGCAGGTGTGGAAGCCGAACAAGCCGAAAAAACCTATAAGAATTACGCAGCCTTAGGATTTGGAAATTACGCGGCTGTAAACGGCGAATTGTATATTACCGAAAACGTTGGCGAAACGGGTTTTGTTTCGGGGAATTTATCGCATGTTTCGCAGAATGCCGATATTAAAGATACGGAACTCGACAGTAAATTTATGGATACCCGTTTTGGCGTTTTATACGGAAATACCGCCGAAACGTTTGATTATAAAGTCGACCTTGGATTTAGAAACCAACGATACAATTGGTATGGTTTACCCGATTTTTTCGGAACGAGTTTAACGGAAACCCAACGTGAAACATTGATCAGTAGTATCGATCCGTTGCAAACGTACAATGAGTTTGAATTGGGTGGAAATTTAAAGACTACGTCGGGTATTTTTAACCGAGGCGACGCCCGTTTTACCCGATTTTGGGATGCTTTTGGCAGTGCCGAGAACCGCTTTGTTTTCAAACCGGAGTTGAGCTTCGATGTAGCAGGCGTTCAATTAAATACCGCTTTTAAAGTAGATTATTTGTCGGCTACGTTTGAAAATGCTTTTCCGTCGGAATTTCCAGTTACGGTTGCTCCGGGAAGCAATGAAAATGCAAATGTAATTTTAAACGCTTCGCCTTCGATTAAGTTTGCGAAAGACGATTTTAATGTGGATTTAGGTGTTGGAATTACGTATTTAGCTGAATCGAAAAACAGATTGTCGGGTTTAGATTTGGAAACGAAATCGCGTTTTTTCTTGTTTCCGAAAATCCGTGCGAGTTACCGAATTGTTGGCGATTTGATGATTGCTTACGCAGGTGCAGAAGGCGAATTGCGTCAGAATTCGTACCGAGATTTAGTGAATTTGAATCCGTTTTTATCACCGACTTTAAGTTTGCGACCCACAGAAAATCCGCTTAATTTTTACGGAGGTTTGAAAGGAAAGTTAGCTAGTACGGTAAGTTTTAACGTTCGCGGATCGTACAGTGTTGAGGATAATCGGCCGTTTTTTGTAGCCAATTCGTATGATGTCATGCAAGGAAACGAACCGTATTTGTACGGAAATTCGTTTTCGGTTGCGTATGATAAGTTGAAAACCTTGTCGTTTTATGGTGAATTGAACGCCGATTTATCGGAAGCGATTCGTTTTGGTATCAACGGAACTTTTGCAACGTACAATACCGATACACTCGACGAAGCATATAATTTACCGGAAATTCAGTTGGCCGGAACGATCGATTTTAAATTCTCGTCGAAATGGTCGGGTGGAAGTAAGGTGTTTTTTGTTGGAGAACGTACCGACATTCAAGCCGATCCGGAGTTTATTAGCATAGGCGATGAGAAGAAAACGCTCGACTCGTTTTTTGATGTGAATGCCTATTTGAAATACGACCACAACAAACAATTAGGTGCCTTTTTGCGATTGAACAACATTGCCAATCAGAGTTACCAGCGTTGGTTAAACCATCCGGTTACGGGCTTTCAGGTGTTGTTAGGTGCCACGTACAAGTTCGATTTTTAATTCGAATGTCGATTAAAAAGCAGTATCAGGATTATCACTTGCAGTTGTTGCAAGATAAGATGGACGCGTTTTCGGACATGATTGAAGCGCTAGCAGCAGGCGAGCAAACAGATGCAAAAAGCAGTGCAGGCGATAAGCACGAAACCGCAGTATCGATGGCGCAATTGGAGCAAGAACGCATCAACAAACAACTTGCTTTGTTGCAGCAGCAGTATTTGCGTTTGAAAGCCATAGACGCCACAGCGGTGCACCAACGTGTAGGTTTGGGAAGTCTGGTGTTCCTAAATTCGTTTAAGATTTTTATCGGTGTTTCGTTGCCAAAGACGGAAGTACAAGGACATCAAATAATTGGTATTTCGCCAGAAACGCCTATTGGCGAAGCGGTTTTAGGAAAGCAAGCCGGCGATACTTTTTCTGTAAATGGCGTATCGTATCAAATTCTCGAATTGTTTTAAATATGTGATTTCCGGTAACGATTTTCCGCAAGAGCGATTGGCGCGGAAAAGAACAACTAATAAAAGCCTGTGACGGTTTGGGTGCGGTGGCGATTTTATGAGCCGACGCAGCCACTACCGGAACGGCTTTTTTTGTTGAGAATTGCAGCAAAAGCGCGACCTGCCGCGGTAAGTACTTCCACTAAACAGCGGCAGGGCTTGCCCAAAAAATAAAATCTTAGCTGTTTTGCGTTTTGCGATTATTGGCGGTGAAAATCAATATTAAACCGATGATAACGCAGGGAATACTAAGCCACTGACCGGTGGAAAGAATCGGATTTTCGCCTTCGAAACCGCCCTGACTTTCTTTCACAAATTCGACGATAAAACGCACCGTGAACAAGAAAACGAGGAAGATACCGAGCAACAAACCGGGTTTATTGCGGGCGTCGGTTTTCCAGTAAGCATAATAAAGTGTGAGGAAAACAAAGATGTAACCAAACGCTTCGTAGAGTTGCGACGGGTGGCGAAAAGGAATTTGATCGAGAATGGGTTGGAATTTCGGGTCGGTTGCTACAGCGTTAAAAGCTTCTTTTACAGAACTTTTCTGCGTGAGTTCGAGCGGATTTTTATCGGACCAAAATTCGTCGTCTTTTACAAAACGAATCGCGTAAAAGTTGCTGCCAGAAGTTGGGTGTCCGTAGATTTCGCTGTTAAAGAAATTTCCGAGACGAACGAAAATGGCTCCGGAAGCTACGGCAACTACGATGCGATCGAGGATCCACAAAACGGGTCGTTTGATAACTTTTTTACTGTAGAAAAACATGGCAATAACGATGGCGATTGCCGCGCCGTGACTGGCCAGACCGCTGAATCCCGTAAATTCAAACGGATCGAAACGGAAAGGTAGAAAAATTTCGAGCGGCTTGTGTTTGTACACGTCCCAGTCGTAAAAAAACACATGTCCGAGACGTGCGCCCACGAGCGTAGCAATGGCAGTCCAAACAAACAGCGAATCGAGGTTTTCGATGCTTTCGCCTTCGCGGATAAAGATTTTTTTAGTGAGGTAATATCCGAGAGAGAAGGCAACTACAAACATCAGGCTGTAGTAACGAATCATAAAAAATCCGAGGTCGATTCCTTCGGACGGATTCCAGGTAATTCCGAGTGTGGTCATATTTTTTATTTTGGTGGTGGAACCGGATCGTAGCCCGATTTTCCCCAGGGATGGCAAGAGCTGATGCGCTTGAGTCCGAGGAAAAGGCCGCGAAACGGTCCGTGAATTTTTAGCGATTGAATCATGTAATGTGAGCAGCTAGGTTCAAAGCGGCAGGACGCGGGAAACCAAGGCGAAATGAGCACTTGATAGATGCGAACCGGCAGGATTAGTATTTGAACCAGCAGTTTCACTAATATTTATAAGTAGTTCCGTCTTTTCCGTCTTTGAGTTCGATACCGAGTTGCAACAAATTGTCGCGCAGCTCGTCGGAAAGTTTCCAGTTTTTATCGGCTCGTGCTTGATTGCGTTGTGCGATAAGTAAATCGATTAACTGTGGAATCAGTTCGTCTTTGGCCGCAGATTTTGATTCGAGTTCGATACCTAAAATATCTTCGATAAAAGCGTGAATGTAGGTTTTAAACTCGTGGAGGTCGGCAGCGGTAAGCGTTGTTTTTTGTTCGGCCAAGCTGTTAATGACTTTTACGGCTTCGAACAAATTAGCGATCAGAATAGGTGTATTGAAATCGTCGTCCATGGCTTGTAAGCCTTGTTTGATCCACGATTTAACGTCGAAAGTACTAACGTTAGCGGCTTCGATTTTGTCTAAAGTGGCAACTGCTTCGACTAGGCGGTTAAAGCCTTTTTCGGCTGCTAGTATCGCTTCGTCTGAAAAATCGAGTATGCTGCGGTAATGTGCTTGGAGCATGAAAAATCGAACAACCGCCGCAGAAAAAGCTTTGCTGAGAATGTTGTTGTCGCCGCTCAGGATTTCGCCTGGAAGTATACTGTTTCCGGTAGATTTTGCCATTTTCTTACCGTTGAGCGTAAGGAGGTTGGCGTGCATCCAATATTTTACGGGAGCGTGATTTTTAGCCGCTTCGTTTTGGGCGATTTCGCATTCGTGGTGTGGGAATTTTAAATCCATTCCACCGCCGTGAATGTCGAATTGCGTTCCGAGATATTTGGTGCTCATTGCGGTACATTCGAGGTGCCAGCCTGGAAACCCGTCGCCCCAAGGTGATGGCCAACGCATGATGTGTTCGGGTTCGGCTTTTTTCCACAAAGCAAAATCAACGGCATTTTTTTTGTCGTCTTGCCCGTCGAGATCTCGCGAATTTGAGATCATGTCTTCTAGATTTCTTCCGCTGAGAATTCCGTAAGGTTTTGATTCATTGTATTTTAAAACATCGAAATACACGGAACCGTTGCTTACATATGCGAGGCCGTTGTCGAGAATTTCTTGAACAATTTGAATTTGTTCAATGATATGTCCGGTTGCCGTAGGTTCGATACTTGGCGGCAAGAAATTGAATTTGGAGAGAATGGTGTGGAAGTCGACCGTATATTTCTGTACGATTTCCATGGGTTCGAGTTGTTCGAGTCGGGCGCGTTTAGCGATTTTATCTTCGCCGTCGTCGACATCATCGACAATGTGTCCGACATCGGTAATATTTCGGACGTAACGTACTTTATATCCGAGGAATTTAAGGTAGCGGAAGATGACATCGAACGACATGAATGTGCGCACGTTTCCTAGGTGGACGTTGCTGTAGACGGTTGGTCCGCAGACGTACATGCCGACGTGATTTTCGTGAATGGGTTCGAATACTTCCTTTTGACCGGTAAGTGAGTTGTAGATTTTAAGATGATGAATTCTCGTCATGGCACATAAATAAAAAAACCTGTCCAAAAATAGTTATTTGGACAGGTTTATCGGGTATTTTTTTCAATTAAAACTTGGTTTCTAAAGAGATGTAGTTGAGAAATTCTTTTCTCATGGCCTCTTCTTTGAAACGTCCGCCGAATTCTGAGGTTACGGTACTGGATTCGATATCGCGAATACCTCGAGAATTTACGCAAAGGTGTTTAGCATCGATTACGCAGGCCACGTCGTCGGTACCGAGTGCGAGTTGAAGTTCTTGTACGATTTGCATGGTAAGGCGTTCTTGTACTTGTGGGCGTTTTGCGTAGAAATCGACGATGCGGTTCATTTTCGACAAACCAATTACGCGGCCGTTAGATATGTAGGCAACGTGTGCGCGACCAATGATTGGAAGCAAATGGTGTTCGCAAGTAGAATAAACGGTAATGTTTTTTTCTACGAGCATTTCGCCGTACTTGTAGTTGTTTTCGAAAGTTGAAGCGCTCGGACGTTTGTCTGGGTTTAAACCGCCGAAGAGTTCTTTTACAAACATTTTGGCTACTCGGTTTGGAGTACCTTTAATGCTGTCGTCGGTTAAATCCATTCCTAAAGTGTGGAGGATATTCGCAACATCTTTCTTAATTGATTCAATTTTTTCTTCATCCGATATTTCAAAAGCGTCTATTCGAACCGGATTTTGTGCACTTGTTGCGATGTGATTCTCGCCTATTTCGTCAATCATTGTTGTATCTGGCTTTCTTTGAAAGGTTAGGAGGGTTCAAAGTAAAAGCGTTGCAAAGATAAGGGATTTCGCGGATTTGTATTTTGACGATTCTTAAATAAATCCCAAAAGTTATGATGTTAAAAAAATGGAAAATCTCAGTAAATTTTGTACTTTTCGCTCCTTAAAATTGATTTTGAAATGAAATTCACGCTACGTCTAGTGGTTTCTCTGTTACTTGTTGCGAAAATGTCAAACGCACAAAATTTGTTGACAAATGGCGATTTCGAGGCAGGGACAAACAATACCGGTTTCAATGTTAATGGTGCTGGTTATAATTTTTTAAGTCCGCCGTATTCTGGTACTACTGCTTCAGGTGACTATGCGTTTGTAGCAAATCCGAATGTTTTAAATACCAACTTTTTCTTATCGGGTGGCGATCATACAACAGGCACAGGTTTGATGATGGTTATCGATGGGAACGCAACTGGAGGAGCTCAAAAATTTTGGAGAGCTGGAACCAATGGCAATGGAGTTTGTGCTTTGAATACCAATCTTGTATACGAGTTTAGCTTTTGGGCGAAGTCAGTTGGCAACAATATAGTAGATAATTCGGGGCGTGCGGATATTCGAATACAATGGAATAACGCTACCAATGTACAATTTGTTTCACCTGCGTCGACCCTAGTTCCATTGCCAGCAGATGGTTGGCAAAAGTTTACATATAGATTTAAGCCTACAAATGCTTGCGTTTATATTGAATTGTACAATGAAAATACTGCTTTTGTTGGAAATGATTTTGCAGTAGATGACTTCTCGGTTCGAGCACTGTTGACGGCCACGATTTCTCCGAATCAAGGTGTTTGCCAAGGTCCAGTTCCGGCGGAAGTTACTTTTACGGGAGTTAATGGGGTCGCACCTTACACATTCACCTACACGATCAATGGAGGTGCTCCTCAGACAGTTTCATCGTCAGCAAGCAACAGTTCTGTTATAGTATCAGTACCAGCAGTTAACGCAGGGGTTGCTATTGTTAACTTGGTCTCGGTAACAAGTAGTTCAACAACTTCGCAAGTAGGTCAGTCTTCGAGCATTAATGTTGTTTCGCCTCCAACGGTTGTTATTGGTGGTCCGAGTACGGTAAGTTGTCCGGATAGTCCTCAAGTTTTAACGTTTACTGGAACGCCTGGTGCTACAGTGTCTTATACAAATGGAGTGAACAACTTTAGTGTTGTTCTTAATAACCAAGGTTTAGCCACTGCCGTAAGAACGGATGAGGTAACCACAACTTATAGCATCAATACAGTTGAATTATCGGGATGTGAAGTTGCAGTTGTTAGTCAAACTACTATACAAGTTTCTCCTATTAACGCTGAATTTGCAAACGATGAAATTTTCGTGTGTCCTAACGGAGCGGGTACCATTGTTATTGAAGGTACACCCAATGCGACGGTTACCTACACCGTTTCCACGGCTCCAACAGTGCCGGTAACCCTCACATTAAATGGAGCAGGACAGGGGCAAATTACTCAGAATTTCTCAGCAAATACTAGTTTCACATTAGTTAGTGTTAGCGATGGTAGTTGCACTAGAGATTTAAACGAAACAGCGTCAGTTCGAGTGCTTGCGACCAATAGTGTTACTATTACACCTCCACCGGGTTCCATTTGTCCTGGCGAGTCTTACGACGTTTTGTTAAGTGGTCCAGCGGGCGCAACAATTACCTTAGGTTCATCGAGCTCAACTACACCGATTTCTGTAACACTTGATGCTCAAGGAAACGGCTCTTTAAGTCCGATTATATTTGCGACCACTACTTTTACTTTGCAGAATATTTCTTTTGGACCTTGCGCATCAGCATTAACAGGTTCTGCTACAGTCAACGTTTTGTCAGCTTCTGCAACTCGTTGTTTAGGTGGTCCGCAAATTGAGGTAGAAATAAGAAATATGACCCCCATTTGCCAGCCAGGAGAGTGCACTAATTTAACTGCCACTTACTACGCTATAGCTCCAACAACAACTTATGTTTCTCAACCAATTCCCTTCCAGCAAGTTAATTCTTTTACTGGAGGGACGGTTTTACAGGCAAATCAAGACGATATATTTTCCCCGGTATTTACATTACCGTTCAATTTTAACTTTTACGGTGTTAATTACAACCAACTCGTAGTTGGCTCCAATGGAGTTATTAGTTTTAACACTGCTCTTGCGGGGCAATTTTGTCCGTGGGCTTTTAATCAAACGGTGCCTCCAACGGGAAATCCAACTTTCCCGATATTAAACGCGATTTACGGTGTTTATCAAGATACCAATATTGCTTCGCCACCAGTTACCAATCCAGCTGTACAGAATGTTAATTATTATGTTCAAGGAACGGCTCCTAATCGTGTTTTTGTGGCTAATTTTAACGAGTTACCCTTATATGATTGCAATGCTACTTTAGGTTTAATGACATCTCAAATTGTTTTGTATGAGACTACCAATATTGTTGATGTTATAATTAAAAATCGTGTGGGTGATTGCGGATGGAATGGAGGTAATGGTATCGTAGGTGTTCAAAATGCCACAGGTACTGCTGCTTCGATTTCTTATCAAACTGGCGATTGGAACGTGAGTAACCAAGCAGTTCGGCTCTATCCAACCTCAACAGTTACTACAGAAGATTTAGTAACTGTTCAATGGACAGATCAGTTTGGAACAAACTTAGGTACTACGGACAACATTGTAGTTTGTCCGACCCAAAATACTACATATACCGTAACCATAACAACAACGCGGCAAGATAATACAGTTATTACTGCTACAGATTCTTACACTGTAATAGTTGAACCTCCAGTTAATGTCGCTAGTACTCCAGAAAATGTTTTCAATTGTGATTTAGTTACAGGAAACACAGTGACATTTGATATCGATCAAATTGCAGAAATTTCAGGCGGCGATCCAAATTTAGAAGTTAATTTTTTTGAAAGTCTTCAGGATGCAAAGGATTTTGCGAGTCCAATTCCTTTTAATCAATTATCCAGTTACGCCGTACAAGTATCTGATTTGCCTAAAGAACTATGGGTATCAGTTACCGATTTTAGTTCAACTAATGGGTGTTACAACTACTTGCCGTTTGTTCTTGATAATTTCTCGGCTCAAGGAACAATAGCTTACACGGGTGGTACCGGACCAAATCAGAATACGTTTTGTGCAGCGGGAGGCTCTGCAGTCTTACCTACTTTGTCGCCAGACTTATTGGTTGGTGGGATTTATTCCGTAACGCCTAGTACTGGATTAGCTGTTGATCCTTTTACGGGCGCTGTTAATGTCACGGATCCAAGTAATGTCGCCGGAACTTATCAGATTACGTATACTGTTACAGTTGCTGACTGTCCGCCGTACACAACACCTCCTACCGAATTTATTCTTGACGCATGTTGTGTGTCAAACCCTGGAGCAGATTTTGCAGTATGTAGTGGCGACCCCATAAATCTATCAATGGAAGATCTAGGACCAACCGCAACTTATTCTTGGTCGGGACCAAATGGATTTACCGCCAACACACGGCAAGTTACCATTTCGAATATAACCGTTCCAGGTGATTACGTGTTCACTGCAAATTCTACTGTACAGAGTATAGCTTGTGATCCGGAGACTATCACAATTACCGTTCTACCGGCCGCAACAGCTTCTATTCTAACAACTTCTTTTGGAACTTGTACAGGATCATCACCACAAGTACAATTCTCTGGAACTTCAGGCGCCGTAGTTAGTTATCAGATTAATGGTGGAGTTACGCAAACTGCCACATTAAGCACCGATGCCTCGGGAACAGGTACTGCTACTATAACAGTAAATAATATTACAGCAGATACAACTGTTGAACTCGTGTCAGTATCTACATCTAGTTCACCAATTTGTTCTCAAACTTTTGTTCCAGCGCAGTCGATAACAATTACCGTTGGTTTGCCAACCGCAGTCTTTGTTACAACCTCCGTTGCTGTTTGTCCGACGGGTAATGCGCAATTAGAAGTGTCGGGAACACCTGGCTCAACAGTTAATTACACTGTTGTAAATGCCTCAGGAAATACAGCTGCTTCGATCATTTTGGATACATCCACAGGGGTAGGGACTATAAACTTGACTAATTTAACGAGTACGACTACGGTTGAGTTAGTTTCTGTTAGTTCGCCTGCCACCCCGCCTTGTACAGCTACAATCACTGGTCAATCTGCAGTTGTT
>NZ_NOXX01000202.1 GCF_002251775.1 Flavobacterium aurantiibacter | reverse complement strand
GTTGCGATCAGTTTTGGAAAAACGATATTAAAAAATCGGCGTTTTGAGTAGCCAAGTCTGTAAAACACGTTCGATAGTTCCCTTTAAAATAGGTTTCGAAACGTAGTCGTTCATGCCGGCTTCCAAACAACGATCGCGTTCATCTTTTACAGTTCCGGCAGTAAGCGCAATGATCGGAACTTTTTCAAACCGTTTAATATTTCTTATGGCGTGAGTGGCTTCGTAACCGTTTAACTCCGGCATTTGGATGTCCATAAAGATAAAATCGAAGTTTTGTTCTGCACAGCGATTTACCGCAATGGCGCCATTTTCAGCTTCGACCAGATTGGCATTAGGTAACATTTGCTTCAAAATAGTTTTAATAAGCAACATATTCACCTTGTTGTCTTCAACCAACAGAATTTGAAGGTTCTCATTCGCTAAAGAATCGAGCGATTCTGGAACAACAGGATTTTCAACCACAGTCGGTTTTTCTACGATTTCGATTACTTGCGGCTTGGCAATCTTTACATGGAGATCGAAATAAAATGTACTTCCGTGATTTATTTCGCTGATGACGTGAAGTTTGCTGTTCATCAAGCCTAAAAGTTGGTTTGAAATACTCAATCCTAAGCCGGTTCCACCAAATTTTCGTGTCGTAGAATTGTCTTCTTGCGAAAAAGCTTTGAATATTTTGTCTCGGTTTTCTTGTCGAATTCCAATTCCGGTATCGGCAACTTGAAAACGTAACTTGTGTAGGCATGTTTCGCTGGCTTCGAGTGAAATGATTCGAAATGATATGGATCCTTCATTGGTAAACTTCACAGCATTTCCGAGCAGGTTTATAAGAATCTGCTTTAAGCGAACAGAATCTATTTCGATAGATTGCGGCACATCAGCGTCGATGTCTATGATAAAGTCGAGTTCTTTCTGATTGGCTTCATATGAAATCAAATCCCGCACTTGGTCGACCATTTCCCGCACATCGGTCGGATGGAAGTCGAGGTCTAATTTTCCTGCTTCGATCTTTGAAAAATCCAAGATGTCGTTAATGACATCGAGTAGGGAAGAGGCCGATTGATTGATGGTTGCCATGTACTGCTTTTGTATGTCTTGCAGATTGGTTTTCATCAGTAAATCGGTAAATCCGATAATGCCGTTGAGTGGCGTTCGAATTTCGTGCGACATATTAGCGAGAAATTCCGACTTTGCTTTGTTGGCAGCTTCAGCAAAATCGCGTGCTTCCAAAGCCAACTCGGTTTGTTTCCGACCACTAATGTCGATGATAATCGATTCGATGAAATGTACCGTCGAATTAATTTCAATAACTCCACCGTATTCTTCTACCCAAATGTAATCGCCGTTTTTCTTACGCAAACGGTACGTGACGCAAAAAACAGTTTTTTCAGCGACAGCTTTATTAATTTCATAATTGATTTCTGCCAAATCATCGGGATGGCATAAGTCGGTTATTTTTAAACCGTTTCGTAAAAAATCATCTTTACTGTATTGGCTAAGCGTTGTTATATGATCGTTGATAAAGGCAATCGGTCGGTCGCTACTATTTCGTGCCAGGTAAATGGTTCCGGGCATGTTTGTAGCTAACAACTTAAATTTCTCTTCCGATTCGTAGATCAGGCGCTCGGCTTCATAGCGTTCCAGAGCGTTACTAATGTTATTGGCTAAAGTTTGAAAAATCGAGATTTCGTCTTCAGTCCATTCGCGTTCTTTACTGCAATCGTCGAAACCAATGAAGCCAGAGAAAAGTCCGTTTTTAAAAATGGGGAGTATTAAAATCGATTTGATTTCATTCTGCAACAGCACAGTTTTGAGGAATCCGTCTTCCATTTGTTCCGGATAGGACTGGTAAATCTCGTTGCGCTTCAGCGGCTCGGTAATTTCTTTTAAATTTTGGTGTGTGAATTTTTGGAGTGGCGTAATCTGTAGCGCTATTCCGGGTCGTCCCCACTTGTACGTTTGCGAAATTAAGTTTGAAACGGGATCGTTTCCATAGAAATAAATATGATCAGCATCAGTTGTTTTTCCGATGATTTCGAATGTTTGGGCAAACATATCTTCGGCGTTCTTGTTGTTCAAGAATACTTCGGTACACTTTGCCATAGCGGTTAGTAAGTCGGAGCGATACGCCAACTTTTCCTCGATATCTTTCCGCAGTTGCGCTTCGATTGCCAGCGAGATGATGTCGGAAACCGAGCGTATAAAAGCAATATCTTCGTTATCAAATACGTGCTTGGTAATGGTTTCGAAGCACAGTACACCAACGATTTTTCCGTTTCGAATGATAGCTGCGTCAAGGAGCGATTTGATATTTTTTTCCTTCAAATATTTATCGCGAAAATCGATCGTATGTGCGTTGGTTAGTGCATCGTTTGCGATTATTAGATTGAGTTGTTCGAGTGCTTGAAAGTAATTGGGAGCTTGCGCTCTTGTGATGGTCCAACCTTTTGAAAACGAATTCGTTTCGGCTTCGAACAAACATTGGCACGTTATTTTTTGCGAAGTGAAATCCCAGTAACTCACGTGCTGTACGTTAGCTTCTTGCGATGCTTTTCGAAGAATAAACTGCAATATGGCAGTCAGATTTTTGTGCCGTAAGTAATTGTTCAGCGAAAGCTTAGTGATTGTTTGGCTGTAGCGTTCTATTTTTTGCTGACGCAGAATTTCACTATCTTGAATCCGTTTTAAATCGGTAATGTTTCTTGCAATTCCTGAATATCCAATAACTTTTCCGCTCACATCGCGTCGAATGGTGATCTTCTGACTGATCCAAATTTCATCGCCGTTCTCGTTGATGATGGGAAGTTCAATAGTAGGGAATGTTGCATCGGAGTCGACCAGATAGTCGTAAAAATGCGACATCTTTTTTCGGTAATCGGCTCGAATGTACTGTGTGTATTTTTTACCGATAACTTTTTCTTTGGTTGCTCCTAGTAACCGAAGTGCAAATGCATTCAAAAAGGTAATATTTCCTTGGTTATCTACTTCAAAAATGGCATCGATAGCATTTTCAATAAGCGTTTGAAATTTATTTTGGATGTCTATTTCACCAGTTACGTCTTGCCCAATTCCGATTATTAAGTTGTCGTCGTATTTTTTATCTTTCCATTGAATGATTTTTGTGGTACCGTCGGCGCACTTTAACTTTCTCAAATACAAACGCTCGTCAATATAATTATCGTGATAACGCGCGCCAATGAATTCGGGATCTTCGGTAAGTCGCCAGAAATTCATACCCATAACTTCTTCAGGTTGATAACCTAAAATGGTTTTTATCGCATCGTTTGCATACACAATCTCACCTTCGATGTTTGTTCCTAATACTAAAGACAATCCCTTATTTACAATTGCGTCTGCGAAAAGCAAACCATTCACAGAAGCAGCCTGTTCTTTACTGCGCAGATATTGAATGATGGTTATTCCGAGGAAGGTAAAAAGCGATATAATCAACTTTTCTTCCGAAAGAGATCCAAGAAGATACAAACAGGTAAAGCTGGCCGAAAGGAAAAAAAGAAGAATAACGTGAATTTTCGTATTTCGAAAGATAAACGGCGCGCCTAAAATTACAGCTAATAAGGTTCCGAAATTGAGCAAGCTGTTGCCGTTTGTGGTAAAATTGTAAATGTATAAGCTCAATAAAACTACATACGCTAGTCTGGGAAACGACTTGATAAAAACATTGGTTTGTGGCCTTACATACATCACTAAGCTGAACGCCAGCAGCAATACGCCAAAACTGAGATTTACTATAAATTGATAAGTTGGGCGTAGCGAAAACAGGTAAAGAAAAATTTCGCCTCCGCTAATGAGCGCGCCAAATAGAATGTTGTATGTTTTAAATCGACTAAAATCTTGTTTCTTTCTCTTGAGTTTAAATACGGGTTTGTCAAGCTTGATTAAACTCTTGATTAATAAGTACGAAATCACACACATTGCTAAATACAACGGCACAATTTCCCACCAATTATCTACAGTATTTGTATTCAAGCTCTAAAAATTATGCGTAAAAGTTACAAATTTTAACAGTATTTAGCAATTATCAGTATAAAAAAAGCTGCCGAATAGGGCAGCTTCATATAAAACTTTCGGATCAAGATTAATTACTGTCTTCTCCAATTTGGGATAATTCATCAACATTATCAATTCCTATTGCCAAACGATAGACATTATATTGTAAAGTGTAGTAAAGTGGCATCGTGAAAAAGATACCAATACACAAACCAAGAATTCCTAAACCTATACACAGCCCGACAACAATCATCAATAATAAAATGATGAAGAACTTACGCCCGCATACAGATATACTTGCTTTGATGGATTCCACGGCATCTAGTTTTCCAAAAATGATAAACGGAATAGACATAAAAGTAAGAATCGTTAAAACAAGCGACAAAAGTCCTGCTATAAATGTACTGATGGCATCGGTTTGTAAGGCAAACAGTTCACCAACTATCGAAAATCCCTGAGAAACTAGATTTATAATTACAGCACTCAAAATAATATCTTTTACATGCACACTTTTATAGTGTTCAAAAGCGGTGTTAAATGAGTAATCTTCTCCGCTTTCCGCATTGTGCGCAATTTGAAGTAGTCCAGCAGTAATTGGTGAAAAAACAGCCGCGGCAATAATCGTAAAAATCAAGGTAAGAACCATGCGCGGTGTCTGATTGTCGAGCGACTGCATATTCAATATCTCGTTGGTCAAGTCTGTAGTCCCGAAAATTACAGCAAAAATTCCTCCGTAAATAATCGCAGCAACAATGCCGAGGAGGATCAGGATTCCTCCCATTAGTAATGCAATTTTTTTCCAGGTGTTAAATGTTTGTTCAATCGCTTCGCCAAAACTTAAATGCACAGGTTCGTTTGCGTTGAAAGTGCTCATAAAAAATAGTTTTTAGTTTGTTAATAGTTTCAAAGATGAATGATTAGTAGCAATTGTATGTGTATTGTTTCAAAATAATTTCAACAATTTTTTCAAGGCAGCTAGTTTTCCTGCGTACGGCGGATAGCGTAGCGAAATATCCAACCAAGAACCTCGGCGAACAATCGGTTTTCTGTGCGAAAATGTCTCGAAAGAATAGGCACCGTGATAGGCGCCGTAACCCGACTCGCCAACACCACCAAACGGCAACTTGTTGTTGGTAAACTGAACCAATGTATCATTAATACAAATGCCACCAGCCGAATACTGTCTTGTGTTTTGCTCAATAAAAACCTCTGAATTCGAAAAAATGTAAAATGCTAGAGGTTTTTCAAGTCGCGTAAGCCATTTATCGAGTTCTTGTTGCGAACGATACGTAACAATCGGCAAAATGGGTCCAAACAATTCGTCGGTCATGATCGAACTGTTTTCATCCGATACGGTTACTAATGTAGGTTCGATATACAAATCAAATTCGTCGGTTCGACCACCGTGAATCACATCGACACCCGTTTCAAGATATTTTTTCAAACGCAAAAACTGCCTTCTATTTACGATGCGTCCATAATCCGGATTATCTTGAATAGAATCGCCAAACATCCGTTTAATCTCAACTTTAAGATTGGCAACTAATGAATCTGCTATAGAATCATCCACTAAGAGAAAATCAGGCGCAATGCAGGTCTGCCCGTTGTTTAAAAACTTGCCCCAAACAATACGGCGGGCTGCCAATTCTATATCGGCCGAACGATCTACAATACAAGGGTTTTTTCCGCCCAGTTCTAAAGTAATTGGTGTCAAATGTTTGGCCGCCGCTTGTGCAACCAACTTTCCGGTTTGTACGCTGCCCGTGAAAAAAATGTAATCCCAACGTTTCGCAAGTAAAACGGCTGCAATTTCCGCATCGCCCAAAACAGCAACGGCTTGTTTTACATTAAAGTTCTCCCGGACAATTTTAGAAACTAATAATGCGGTTTTTGGCGCGTATTCCGAAGGTTTCAAAACAACGCTATTTCCGGCTGCAATGGCCGAAATCAACGGAACCATCGACAATTGAAACGGGTAGTTCCACGGAGCTATAATGAGCACTTTTCCGTAAGGCTCGGCAAGCAGATAATCGCGCGACGGAAAATTAATAAGCGCCGGACTAACCCGACGCTTTTTGCTCCATTTCGGAAGTTTCTTTATCGTTTCGGACAAAACTGCCTGCACGTAACCAATCTCAGTAGCAACGGCTTCAAATTCCGATTTTTTTAAATCGGCATGTAAAGCAGCAACGATTTCAGCTTCTATTTTTTGAAGATAATCACGAAGCTGCTCTAATTTTGCAACACGTTCCGAGACTGATGGATTAAAAATATGCTTCATGTTTTACAAAATACCAAATCGCGAACCGATGAAAAAGTCGGCTTGTTTGGAATCGCTCGACACTGCTGTTAGTATCGAATTAGATCCGATAAAAAATCCGCCTAAGCGCAAGCCTAAACCAGCTGTGGTTCCACTTACTTCATTAAAATTTACAGGAATAAAGCCTTCAAACATTCCTGTGGTAAATCGCGGTGTGATCGAAAGCATATTTTGCGACAAAATTTGGTCGTTAGCACCTTCGTCGTTTAAACGCTGTACCATAAATAAGGTTACCGATAGTTTACTAATAATCTGATAATCTGCGTATAAATTCAAAATGGTAGGCAACTTTACCTTAAAGTCACGCGATTCGTTCTCTAAGTTAAAATCAACGCCGTTGGTGCCGTCGTTCGCAATTAAAATGTTTTCAATATCGCGCAAACCGTCGATTGATTCAAACTGATTCAAATCCAAACCAAGTCCGTTTACGGGATTGCTATCATTCACAACTAGCGAATACGTTCGTGTCGCATTATTATCATCTTTAAAAGTCATGCTACCGATGTTACACACAGCCGCACCTACTTTTAGTTTGTATTTATTGTCGGCTCCTTTCCATTGATAATCAACACCGATATCGGTAGCTACACCGTTTAAACCACCCCAAAGCGAGCTAAAGTAGTCGCCCGCATCAGTAAATTCATTGGCTAATGAGCCCGAATAAGCTATGTTTACTTGCGCTGCGGCATTGTTCAAACGAACATCGCCTGCCGTATTGGTAATAGTCCCTTGAAAAGCCGACATTCCTAAGTTGGCATAGCTTCCCGGAAACAAAAGTTTCAAAGAAATCCCGGCGTTAATCTGGTGATTTTTCTTGTCGTACAATTTTCGAGCGGCACTAAGTGCAAATTCGCCCCATACTGTTCCAGTAATCCGTTGGTTTTCGCTGTTCGAAATGGTACTAGAACCTAAAATGCTATTCAGTGCACTGTTGGTTAGCGCATCGCCCAGTTCGGTATTTACGTTGCTGATGTTGGCGCGAATATGCGAGCGCGAAGCCACTCCAAAACCCCACCCAAAGGCCTTGAAACCTACACTCGGACCCATGATTTGGGTATTAACATCAAAATCAACTGCTTCGCCACCAGCAAAAATCAAATCTTCCAGATTCTCACCGTTAATCAAATCCGAAAAACCAACCTTGTTGTTGCTCGCGTCAACGCCAAAAGCAAAAATTTGCACGTCAACCGTTCTAAAAAGATTCGCTAATTCCGATGGGTTAGCACCGGCATTCAAAATACCTACACGTCTCGACGAGCTAAATCCCGAGAAATGCTCTTGTCCGTAACTAAAGCAGCTGGCAAATACAAGTCCAGCAAATACAATTTTTTTCATAATCAAGTCAGTTAGTTGGTTAAAGATAAAAAACTAATTCAATTTAAAGTGCACTATTTAAAAAACGACTTCAATCGGCGGTTTCTTTTTCATTATTTGGGCAGCCCCCACGAAAAAACGTCCGTACGTGACATTAGTATAACGTGGGGCCGCGTCGTCGCTCATACTCCTCGCCCTGCACCCGAACCCCGGGCGCAAGGCTGTGGGGTAATCCGCTCTGCCGCTGCTGCGAAATACGTTGCCAACATTCGGTGGAAATTGCATTCGAATCATCAGTTTTTTGGATTTATAAACCCAAAGTTTGAATTCGATTAAAAAGTAGAATTCATAATAAGGTTTGTCCACCATCTAAAATCAATAAGCGTAATAACAACTAAATCGTTTTGAAGATGTAAATCAACCCACTCTGCGAGAGTTTAAAACCCTCGCAGAGTAGGTTGTCCGTTATTCCAGTGGTTACCTATAAAAATTCAATAATTCGCGCACCCTGAGAATTTTTACAACGGATGATATCGACTATTTCCTGACCTTTGCGCTATATGAAAACCAAAACCAACATAAAACTTCCGCTAACAGCCAACGAAAAAGCAAATCTGCGAAAGCAAAAAATCAAAATTGCCGATTTGGTTCTTTTGGCAGCTGCCGAATTAGAAGTCATTCTCAACGCATCCGCCGCACGAGCACGAGAAATTCATGCGCTGGCAACTTTCCAAAATATTCCGTCGATCGGAATCAAGTTTGCCGAAGATTTAGTTTTTCTAGGTTTCTTTACACTTGACGAGTTAAAAGATAAAGACGGCGCAAAGCTCTTTGATGCGTACGAACAAATGGTAGGCTATTGGGTAGATCCTTGTGTAGAAGACCAGTTTAGGCTTGTCGTGCATTTCGCGAACTCCTTCGACGCCACAAAAACTTGGTGGGATTTTACCCAAGCGCGAAAAAACTTCCGCGCAGAACACGGTTATCCGAAAAACCGACCTCAAAAAGCTTGGTTCGACGTTTTTGGAAATGAACCAGCAAACAAATAGAAGGCTTACGAAAAGCTACTTTTTTTCTCGCGGAACGCATTCAAACACAAATTACAATCTAAAATCATACAGATTCAGAAACTGGTGTTTTGACATTCAAATGAGTTCAATGGTCTTAAAATAAACTCCATCAATAATCGTTAGTACTTTAGTAGTAAAGCTCTTCCTGCGCTGTGAAATCCGAACTTATGAAGTATTTATACGTTTTGTTATTGGTATCCAGCATTCTTGCAGCGCAACCCAATCCAACCACAGGTTATCCGCAAAGAATTGCAGATATTACACGAATTTTGGAAAAAGACTCTTTGAACGATGCGCTGCGATTGGAGCGTCTCACCCTACAAGTTGCGCTGCTCGACGGCGATTGGGTTTACCAGCCATTTTCCCAGTACCTCAACGCCGAAACCAATCCGGAAAAGCTACGTATTAAAGCCTATGAAAAAGAATTTGAGAGAATCTACCGAAATTATATTCAAACGGGCAATTTCAACTTTGTAAAAGAGCGAAATTTCTACCACCAGCGCGGACTCTATTTTATGAAAACCAGACAGTTTACGGTAGCGATTGCCGACTATAAACAACTGTTGGCTAGTAACATTTCCCGAGCCGAATGGGAAAGCCAGCACTTTACATTTTTAGCATTAGATATGCTTTTCAACATTTATGTGATTGGGAACGATTTCACTCAAGCGTTACAAACCATAAACATAAAGCTCGAAGAAGAGCAAAAAAGACTGGGTTCGCGGTATTATTCGTATGCAAATTCTTCCTATGCAAAAGTTGAGCTGTTTGATAAATTTGACAAGCGCGAAGAGCTAATTGCCTACCTTAAACAGCTTTCCAAAGAAAATTTTGAGTATTACTTTGATAAGCATCAAGACAAAAACACGAGCCTCAAAGGAGTGAAACAATTGGGATACTCCTATGTAGTTTTATTGATTAGGTATCTAAAAAAATATGAGAGCCCAGAACTTAAAAAATACAACGCCATTTATCGGAAATTGTCAAAGCGAAACCGAATGAAAGAGAACTTAACGGACAACGATTTAAAAACCATCATTGCAAAAATGTAGGTTGCAACCGACAGCCGTTTTTTTGCGATTTCGTTATTTTAAAGCTTAAACAGTAAGAACCGATTATCAAGAAAATCGGATTTAAAACACAATTAAATTAAGTGACATGAAAAAAGTACTGCTCCTATTAATGCTGTTGATTTCAAATCTTATGCTTGCGCAAGATGGTGAGTTGTGGCATTTTAAATTTAAGTTCAAATTAAATACGAAGGAAACGCTCAGATATACCTACAAAAATCTTGAAGTGTTTCTCAACGATTCCAAAACTTTTAAATATCTGAGGGATTACGATTTAAAATACAATGCAAAAACAAAAGAATACGAACTTTTGATACGATACACTTGCATCAGTTGCGGTTATCCAAGTATTGATTTTCCGCCAGAAATTTATTTGCGACTAGAGTTTGATGGTGATTTTGTAAAATTTCCGTTTTATGCTGTTGTCCCCATTTATTTTGAAAAGTCTGAATCTTTTGTTTTTCACGAGTTATTAAACGGATTAGACTATCCGTATTCAAATTTGGATCAATCTAAAACAGCTTTGTCGCCAGACGACGCGGAAAAGCAAAGTCAAATTGATGCTCTTAATGCTCTTTCGTACGATAACGCCATCAACCTCGGAACCATAGATATCAAACATTTTATTACTGATGATCAATGGAAAGATGATATTGAAAGGTACCAGATCATTGAAGTTCGTTCACGCGATTCGATTCAGTACAAAAAAGCCGGCGAGTACACACCCCGTACTATGAACCGCTTTGTGCCTTTGAAAATGAGGAAGTAACCATTCTTTTAAGCTTTCCGAGTTCAGGCGTTTCAGGGCAACGTGTTTGACGAAGTTTGTATTGTTAAAAAGTACGCAGCTCTTTTTGTGTGCTTGGAATGCGTGTTTGAATAAAGAAGAAGTGAATAGTTTCAATATAGTAGGGCAAACCTTTCTTTGATTTTTTAATTGCAGCTTAGAGCTTGTATGTTTTTCAAATCAATTTAAAAGTCGAAAGATTTTGTGGTGACCGATCGTTTGTAACGATTTTCCCTAGCCCCGGTTGCAGCGGCAGCCCGCAGGAAATGACGGCTACGTGAACCGGGTTGCGCGGGCGACCTCAGAAGCCCACGGCAAGACGTGTGAACGTGCCGTTTTTTACGAGGACTACAGCGGAAAACGGGAAGAGCTAATAAAAAGATTTCGAGATTAAAAGATTTCGAGATTGAAAAGATTTAAAAAAGCGAAAAAATTGAAATGAAGGTAAAAAGGGAAAAACAACGCCTTTTTGACATCGTGTAAAAACTTTGTGAACTCTGTGCCTATGTGGTCAACCGAAGTGATTAAAAGATTGAAAGAATTTAAAAAAGCGAAAAAATTGAAATAAGTGTAGATAGAGAAAAATAAAGCTTTTTTATATTGTTTAAAAACTTTGTGAACTCTGTGCCTATGTGGTCAGCCTAACTGATGCAGTAAAAAGTGAAAAGATTAACCTTCGACAAGCTCAGGCACCAGCCTTCGACAAGCTCAGGCAACAACCGACGAATTGTCGGTTAAGGTGGGCGAAACGATACGTTAAATGGTGAACCTATTTTAGGGATATACAAGGGCGCATCCTTAAACTGTGGTTAATCTTGCGTTAATTCACAGGAAGTTTAAAACCGTTTCGTGTTCCTCTACGTAACTTTAAGCATAATCAAAAAAATAAATTGTTATGAAAAAGTTGAAAATGATTTTAGTTGCAGCTGTACTTTTTGGCGCAACAACAGTGCATGCACAAAAAAATCCGGAAGTGGGCGGAGCACCAATGTACGCTACAAAAAACATTGTTGAAAACGCCGTAAACAGCAAAGATCACACGACTTTGGTGGCTGCTGTAAAAGCCGCTGGCTTGGTAGAAACTCTTTCGGGTAAAGGTCCGTTTACTGTTTTTGCACCAACAAATGCCGCTTTCGACGCACTTCCGGCCGGAACCGTGGAAACTTTGTTAAAACCAGAGAACAAAAAACAACTGCAAGCAGTACTTACGTACCACGTTTTGGCAGGCAAATTTAGCGCTGCCGATGTAGTGAAAGCCATTAAAGCAGGCAACGGAACCGCAACGTTTACCACCGTACAAGGCGGAAAATTAAAAGCTTCTCTTAAAGGTTCGAATGTGATTCTGACCGACGAGAAAGGAAGAAACGCAACCGTTACTATTGCCGACGTGAATCAATCGAATGGCGTAATTCACGTGATCGATCAAGTTGTCCTTAATAAATAGTGATTTGTTTTAAGTTTTGAGCGAAAGTCGGTCGTAATGGCCGACTTTTTTAGTTTCGATCTGAAGCTTTAATGAAATCGGTTAGTAAATAGCCAATTAGTTTTCCGAGCAATTGCGGATTGCCGGTATTTTCTAATTCGGGCGCTCCTTCGCAAATATGCAAATAACTGGCGTTCGGATGCGAGCCGAAGTGATACACAAATTGCCGCGCTTCTTCGATCGAGAATCCGCTGTTTGTCATCGCGCTGCTGGGCACAAACGGCAAGCTGTCTAAATCGATTTCCACACCAAAATAGTCGGTTTTAATAAACGAGAGTGCTTGAAAAAGTTCTTGTTCGAAGTTCTTTTGGCGTTTCACCTTAATTTCGTCGTAGGTATTGAAACGCACGCGGTCATCGGTTTTCTTTAATAAATCGAGTACGGCCTTTGAGGTATAACATTCGTGCAAACCAAAGACGAAATATTTTTTTAAGAATCCGTCTTCGTAGGCGTACGAAAAGCCGTTTCCGGAATGTCGGCCTTCCAGAATCCGGAAGTCGGAATGTGCGTCTAAATTAACGGCATTAACCGATTTCCCTTTTGCCAGTGCCGTTCCTTTAATGTTTCCGTAGGCGTTGTTGTGTCCGCCGCCAACAATAATAGGTATTTTCCCCGCTTTAATAATCGTACATACTAAATGTGCCACCTCGCGATCGATTTTTCCGACCAAGAGTTTTAGTGCATCGCGATCGGCAGAAACTTTATAATCCAAATTTTCGGCGGCTTCCATTTCGGCATCGGTATCTATAGCGCCGAGTGCGAGAATCTTACTTCCTTTACAAAAACGGTTGTGCTGAATGTTGGCTATGGCAGTTAGGGCAACGTTCCAGGTTTGGTGTGCACCGCGACGTCCGTGGTTGGCTCGCACGCCAATATCTTCCGGAATACCAAACAAAACGTATTTGGCTTCGCAGTTGGCGATGAAATGTTCGGCACTTACATCTTTCGGAACCGTGAGCATTTTCTCTCCAAATTTTACTTCACCACTTCTAAAATTGGTACGTTTGGCGAGATCTGTTGCCGAAATTAATTTCAATTTCTCCATAAAAAAGTCGAATACGCTATGTTGTAAAAGTATAAACTTGCGTTAATAAGTCGTAAATTATTGCAAGACTTTTTACTTTAGATTTGTCTTAAAAATAAAAACTATGGATACACAAAGAAGTAACTCAAGTTTAAAAGCAGTAGTTGTCATTTTAGCGCTATTGCTGATTGCCAGTTTAGCTTATATTTTTAAGATGACCAGCGATGCTAAAACGCTTGAAACCGAGATCGTTGATGTGAAATCGGAGAAAAATGCCCTTTTAGATTCGCTAGCTGTTCAAAAAGGCATCTACGATAAAGCTATCGAAGAGAAAACAGAATTGAGCGACGAATTAATTGCTGAACGCGATAAAGTGGTGCAATTGATTGAAGATTTGAAGAAATCGAAAGGCGATGCCGCTGCTTTACGTCAGTTTAAAACGCGTTACAACGATTTGCAAGCTAAGTTTAAAGCTTTAATTGCTGAGAATGAAACATTGAAGAAAGCTAACGAAGAGTTAACTCAGCAACGCGATAGTACCGTTGTGGCGCTCGGCGAGCAGAAGAAGTATAACGATACGCTGGTCGTACAGAACGAAAATTTGGCGAAAACCGTTGAGAAAGGATCGAAAATTGTTGTGATGAATTTGCGCACACAAGCAATTAAGCAACGTTCGTCTGGAAAGCAAATCGAAACCGAGAAAGCAAGTCGTGCCGATAAATTGAAAGTTTGTTTTGCTTTAGCAGCGAATGCCATTGCTAAGTCGGGAAGTCGTACATACTACGTGCAAATTATCGACAGCAAAAACAATGTGCTTGGCGACAAGAAAACCGAAACCTTTGGAGATGCTTCGCTCACATACAGCTTCACTACAACAGTAGAATACAACAACGAAGCCGTTGATATTTGCGAATACTTAGACGCAAAAGGTAAAGATTTCGAGAAAGGAACGTATTATGTGAATATCTTCGATAAAAACGAATTGCTCTCTAAAACAACCTTCTCTTTAAAATAATATTTGATTGTTAATTCACTAAAGGTCGGATTCGAATAGAGTCCGACCTTTTTTATTTTCACGAAATAGGAGTAGAGTCTTTAGTCTTCGGAAGTTTCGTTTTTGTCGGTCGATTTAAAATGCTTCTTGGTCCACTGCGAATTTTTAGTTTCAAAAACTTTTTCAATCGATTTGATCATGCTTCCTGCGATATCGAAATTGGTAGCGCCTTCAATGCCTTCGAGTCCGGGTGATGAGTTTACTTCTAGCAGCAACGGACCTTTACTGGAACGTATTATATCGACGCCAGCCACTTTTAAATCCATGGCTTTTGCGGCTTTGATTGCAATTTTCTTTTCTTGTGGTGTGATTTTTACGACCGATGCCGTACCACCTAAATGAATGTTTGCCCGGAATTCGCCAGGTAGTGCCTCGCGCTGAATGGCAGCAACCACTTTTCCATCGACCACGAAGCAACGAATATCTTTTCCGTTCGCTTCTTTGATGAATTCTTGCACCAGAATGTTCGCGTTCACACTTTTAAATGCATTGATTACGCTCTCTGCCGCCTTTTTTGTTTCGGCTAAAACCACGCCTTTTCCTTGCGTTCCTTCAAGCAGCTTGACGATCAGCGGCGGTCCGCCCACCATTTTAATTAAATCATTCGTCTCTAAAGGCGAATTCGCAAATCCCGTTGTTGGGATTTCTAAGCCATGATTGAGTAATAATTGTAAAGAATATAGCTTGTCTCGCGATTGTGTTATCGCTGCCGCAGAATTTAAACAGTAGATTCCCAAGGTTTCGAATTGGCGCGTGAGTGCACTTCCGTAGAAGGTCATGCTGGGACGAATTCGTGGAATAATTGCGTCGAAGTCGTTTAAAATGCGGCCGTCCCGATACCTGATTTGCGGCGTTGTGGCGTCGAGTTTCATGTAACATTCTTTGATATTCAAAAAATGCATGTCGTGTCCGCGCATCTCGCCGGCTTCCATAATTCGTTTGTTGCTGTACAATTCGGGATTGCTGGCTAGAACTCCGATGCGTAATCCCAAACTAGTGACTTGCGAGAATTTGTACACTTCTTTGATGCTGTCGGAAGAAGGAATTCCGAGCAGGTATTTTTGTTCCGGATCAACGAGTACGCGTCCGCTCATGGCCTCGCGCCCAAGCAGCATCCGAAATCCCATCGAATCGCGGTTGGTCAGTGTAATTTCCACCGTCCATTGGCTGCCGCCGATGTTAAGCACGGAACTGATCACGTAGCGTTGTTCGCGAAAGCCACTAGAACTTTTAACAACGCGTTTTCCGACGAGTTTAGCTTCGCAATGCAACAGCGTTTGCACATTGTTTTGAATCGGATTGATATCGAACTTCACCCACGATTCACCGTCTTTTAAAAACGGAGAAATATTGATGGCGTGAATGGCTGAGGTCTTGGCTCCGGAGTCGACGCGTGCCTTGATGTATGGGATTCCCAATTCGGGAAACGAGCACCATTCTTCGCTTCCAACAATTACTTTATCTGCAAACATTATCTGATGTAAAAGAAGCCAAATGTAAGACGCCGATTTTGATTTAAGTTTAAGAAAATAATAAAAATGGCGTCCAGAATTTCTGAACGCCATTGATATCAATAAAACCTGATGATAATTAACTCGTTGGTTCTTGTGCTTTATTCACAGAAACAGTTAATTCTTCGGCATTATCTTCAATATCCATAAAGATTTCATCACCTGAAGCGATTTTCGATGTAATGATTTCCTCCGCCAAAGCATCTTCCACATATTTTTGAATGGCTCGTTTTAGCGGACGTGCTCCAAACTGCTTATCGAAACCTTTATCGGCAATAAACGCTTTCGCTTTATCCGATAAATTCAATTGATAACCCAACTCAGCTATGCGCTTGTACAGGTTTTTCAATTCAATTTCGATAATCTTATTGATGTCTTCTTTCTCTAGCGGATTGAACACGATAACATCGTCGATTCGGTTTAGGAATTCGGGAGCGAAGGCTTTTTTCAACGCATTTTCGATTACACTTTTTGCGTACTCATCGCTTTGCGAAACTTTAGCTGCGGTCCCAAATCCAACGCCTTGTCCGAAGTCTTTCAGCTGGCGAGCACCGATGTTCGACGTCATAATGATAACCGTGTTTCTAAAATCGATTTTTCGACCTAAGGAATCAGTTAAATAACCATCGTCGAGTACTTGCAACATCATGTTGAACACGTCTGGGTGTGCTTTTTCAATTTCGTCTAGAAGCACCACTGCATAAGGTTTTCTGCGAACTTTCTCGGTTAATTGCCCGCCTTCCTCGTAACCTACGTATCCCGGAGGTGCTCCGATAAGTCGAGAAATAGCGAATTTCTCCATGTATTCGCTCATGTCGATGCGAATTAACGAATCTTCCGAATCGAATAATTCACGGGCAAGCACTTTTGCCAACTGTGTTTTTCCCACACCCGTTTGTCCTAAGAAAATGAACGAACCAATTGGTCGGTTCGGATCTTTAAGACCTGCGCGATTTCGTTGAATTGATTTAGCAATTTTGTTAACGGCTTCGTCTTGGCCAATAACTTTTCCGCGAATGAGTTCCGGTAATTGGGCCAACTTATTACTCTCGGTTTGTGCAATTCGATTTACCGGAATGCCCGTCATCATGGAAACAACGTCGGCAACTTGATCTTCGGTAACTACGATACGATTCGATTTAGAGTCGGCTTCCCACTGTTCTTGAGCGATTGCCAAATCTTTTTCGATTCTTTTTTCGTCGTCGCGAAGGCGTGCTGCTTCCTCATATTTCTGTTTTTTAACGACCGAATTTTTCAATTCGCGAACTTCTTCCAATTGCCTTTCGAGTTCCAAAATGGTTTTCGGAACTTCGATATTGGTGATGTGAACGCGAGAACCCGATTCGTCGAGCGCATCGATGGCTTTGTCTGGAAGGAAACGTTCCGACATGTAGCGGTTCGTTAGCTTCACACAAGCTTCGATAGCTTCTTGCGTGAACGTAACATTGTGGTGATCTTCGTATTTACCTTTAACGTTGTTAAGGATTTGAATGGTTTCCTCAACGGTTGTAGGTTCAACGATTACTTTTTGGAAACGTCGTTCAAGCGCACCGTCTTTTTCTATATATTGGCGGTATTCGTCGAGCGTTGTGGCACCAATACATTGAATTTCGCCGCGAGCGAGCGCAGGTTTAAACATGTTTGAAGCGTCGAGTGAACCGGTTGCGCCGCCAGCACCAACAATGGTGTGAATCTCGTCGATGAACAGAATGATGTCGTCGTTCTTTTCGAGTTCGTTCATCACGGCTTTCATGCGTTCTTCAAATTGTCCGCGGTATTTGGTTCCGGCAACCAAGCTCGCTAAATCGAGTGTGACTACGCGTTTGTTGAACAAAATACGCGACACTTTCTTTTGAATGATTCGCAGTGCGAGACCTTCGGCGATTGCCGATTTTCCTACGCCGGGTTCTCCGATAAGCAGCGGATTGTTCTTTTTTCTGCGGCTTAGAATTTGCGAAACGCGTTCAATTTCTTTTTCTCTACCAACTACTGGGTCGAGTTTTCCCTCTTCGGCCATTTCGGTTAAATCGCGACCGAAATTATCGAGTACCGGAGTTTTCGATTTCTTGTTGGTTTTATTTCCAGGATTGTTGAAACTACTTTCTTTTAAACTGTCATCTTGTCCTGAATCGTCGTTGTAGGATTCGTTTCTTGGCAAGTTTTTCTGGAAATCATCGTCGATTGGCATCATATTTAAGTATTGTTCTTTGGCTGAATCGTAGTCGATTTTCAACTTATTCATCAGCTTGGTTGTAGGGTCTGAGTCGTTTTTCAAGATACAAAGCAAGAGGTGTGCGGTGCTAATTTCTTTACTTTCGTAGAGTTTGGCTTCTAAGAAAGTGGTTTTTAGCGCGCGTTCGGCTTGTCTGGTAAGGTGCAGATTTTTCTTGTCGTTATTTGCTAACGGATTTTCGTTCGGCGGACTCAAAACCTCTACTTTTCGACGTAGGTGTTCTAAATCGACAGATAGATTATTGAGAATATTAATCGCTTTGCCATTCCCGTCGCGCAAAATGCCGAGCATAAGGTGCTCTGTGCCAATAAAATCGTGCCCTAATCGTAAAGCTTCTTCCTTACTGTAGGTGATTACGTCTTTTACCCGAGGTGAAAAATTATCATCCATTTTTTTAAGTTGGGTCTTTAATTATTGCTGAAAAAGCTTCAAAAACTGTACCCTGATGCGAAGCTGTCAGCTAAGTGACAAAAAATCTGCAATATTTTCAGTTAATTTTCTATTAATTTATCAACTATGGCGTGCAGAAAAACTGTTGATAAAAACCCGATTTTTTGAATGATATTTTCATCATCCACAAAGCAGATACCTTATATTAGCGAGATTTTTTTAACCACATAGTTTTTAAAATAGTTCAAGCTTATGGCCGATGGCGAAAAGTTAATTCCGATTAATATAGAAGATGAAATGAAGTCAGCCTACATCGATTATTCGATGTCGGTTATCGTATCGCGTGCTTTACCTGATGTTCGCGATGGACTTAAACCCGTACACCGACGCGTGTTGTACGGAATGTACGAACTGGGCGTTCTTTCCAATCGAGCGCACAAAAAATCAGCGAGGATAGTCGGTGAGGTTTTGGGTAAATACCACCCGCACGGCGACTCGTCGGTGTATGATGCCATGGTTCGTATGGCACAAGAATGGAGTTTGCGTTACCTATTAGTAGATGGTCAAGGAAACTTTGGTTCGATTGACGGCGATTCTCCTGCGGCGATGCGTTACACCGAAGCGCGTATGAAAAAGATTTCGGAAGAAATCATGGCGGATATCGATAAAGAAACCGTTGATTTTCAACTGAACTTCGACGATACGCTTTACGAGCCGAAGGTAATGCCAACCAAAATTCCGAATTTGCTTGTAAACGGTGCATCCGGAATTGCGGTAGGTATGGCAACAAACATGCCGCCACACAACTTATCGGAAGTAATCGATGGTACTTTAGCGTATATCGATAATCACGATATTGAAGTCGATGAGCTTCTTACACATATTAAAGCACCTGACTTTCCGACAGGCGGTGTCATCTACGGTTACGACGGCGTTAAGGAAGCATTTAAAACCGGTCGTGGTAAAATTGTTATCCGCGCGAAAGTTCATTTTGAGGAAATCGAAGGTCGTGAGTCGATTATCGTGACGGAAATTCCGTATCAGGTGAATAAGGCAGAAATGATTAAACGTACTGCCGATTTAGTAAACGAGAAGAAAATTGAAGGTATAGCCAACATCCGCGACGAATCGGATCGTTCCGGTATGCGTATCGTGTACATTTTAAAGCGAGATGCCGTTCCGAATGTAGTGCTTAACACCTTATATAAGTATACTCAGTTACAGTCGTCGTTTAGTGTAAACAATATTGCTCTGGTTGCAGGCCGACCACAAATGCTGAATCTGAAAGATTTGATTCACTATTTCGTGGAACACCGCCACGATGTTGTAGTTCGCCGTACGGAGTTCGACCTCAGAAAAGCAGAGGAGCGCGCCCATATTTTAGAAGGTTTGATTATCGCTTCGGATAATATTGATGAAGTTATCCAAATCATTAGAAGTTCAGCGAATACCGATGTAGCTCGCGAACGCTTAATGGAACGTTTCAGCTTGAGCGAAATACAATCGCGCGCTATTGTCGACATGCGTTTGCGTCAGCTTACTGGTCTTGAACAAGACAAGCTTCGCGCGGAATACGACGAAATCATGAAATTGATCGAGCATTTGCGTGCCTTGTTGGCGAGCAAAGAACTTCGAATGAATTTGATTAAAGAAGAGCTTGCTGAAATCAAAGAGAAATACGGCGATGAGCGTCGTTCGACAATCGAATACAGCGGCGGCGATGTAAGTATCGAAGACTTGATTGCCGACGAGCATGTGGTGATTACCATTTCGCATGCCGGTTACATCAAACGTACACCGTTAAGCGAATACAAAACGCAAAACCGCGGTGGTGTAGGGCAGAAGAGTGCTGGCACGCGCGACCAAGATTTCTTGGAGCACATGTATGTGGCTACAAACCACCAATACATGTTGTTCTTTACGCAAAAAGGAAAATGTTTCTGGATGCGCGTGTACGAAATTCCAGAAGGAACTAAAACCAGCAAAGGCCGTGCGATACAGAACTTGATTAACATCGAGCAAGACGATAAAGTAAAAGCATTTATCTGTACGCAAGATTTGAAAGATCAGGAATACATCAATAAGCATTTCTTGATTATGGTGACCAAAAAAGGTCAGGTTAAGAAAACGGCGCTGGAGCAATACAGCCGTCCACGGGCGAATGGAGTTGCTGCTATTACGATTCGTGAAGACGACGAATTATTAGAAGCAAAATTAACAGACGGTACTTGCGACATATTAGTTGCTGTTCGTTCTGGAAAATTAGTTCGTTTCGAAGAGCGCAAAACACGTCCGATGGGAAGAACAGCTTCGGGCGTTCGTGGAATTACCTTAGCCGACGAAGCGGACGAAGTAATTGGCATGGTTGCTGTAAGTGATAAGAACAGTGAAATATTGGTTGTGTCGGAAAACGGATACGGAAAACGTTCGAGCTTAGACGATTATCGTATCACGAACCGCGGTGGTAAAGGTGTTAAAACTTTGAATATCACCGAGAAAACCGGTAAATTAGTGGCTATTAACAACGTAACAGATGCCGATGATTTGATGATTATCAATAAGTCGGGGCTTACCATTCGTATGGCTGTGGAAGATTTACGAGTTATGGGACGAGCTACACAAGGTGTTCGTTTAATTAACTTGAAAGGAAATGATTCGATTGCCGCAGTAACGAAAGTTGTTAAAGAAGACGAAGAAGAATCTGCAGAATCGGAAACTGAATCTGGTGATGATCAAATTGTAAATGAAAATCCGGAGGCTGAAACTTCGGAAGATTAAATCGAGTAATATGAAAAAAGTATTTTTAATTACTGCTCTTTCTGTTTTTAGTATTTCAGCAGTATCAGCTCAAAAAGATGAATTAAAATCTTTAAAGAAGATTTATTCTCGGGATGAGATAAGTGCTAATGACGCAACGGAATATAAGGGTGTAGTTCAGAAATTGAAGTCGGTTGCAGTAGAAGAAGTTGATAAACTCTATGCAGCCTTTTATGAAGCCAATACGCCGATGGTAGAAATAGCAGCTCTTGGACAGACAGCTACTCCACAGGCTATGTTAGCTTTAATCTCTCCATCGAAGATTAGTGCCTACGCTTCCGCAGCAAGCGATGTACTAGCCTATGAACAAAAGCAGGGAAAGAAGCTTTTAACAGATCAGATAAACCAGCGGTACCAAGTATCTAAGTCGCTTTTGCTCAATTATGTAGTTTCATTAGGAAATGAGCAAAAATTTACAGATTGCTCAACCGTTCTTTACGCTATGTATACCTTGGATAAAAGTGATCCTGAAAAACTTTATTACGCTGCTAATTATGCAGTGAATGCCAAAGATTACGATATGGCACTAAAGTATTACGACGAACTAAAGCAGATTAATTATTCGGGCGAAGGTATGGCATACTACGCTACGAGTGTTTTAAATAACAAAGAAGAGTATTTTAACTCTAAATCAGAACGCGATAAGTTTGTTAGTCTTAAAACTTACATCAATCCAAGAGATGAAAAAGTTCCAAGCAAGCGTGGCGAAATTTATCGCAATATTGCACTTATTTTAGTTGAAAAAGGCAAAATAGAAGAAGCGAAAACGGCTATTAAAGATGCGAGAAAGACTAATCCGGATGATACGTCATTAATTATTTCTGAGGCAAATTTATACCTACAAACTAAGGATTTTCAAACTTATAAAACGCTTGTAAAAGAATCCCTTGCTAATGATCCAAACAACAAGGATTTAATTTTCAATTTAGGCGTAATTGCATACAACAACAAAGATTTAGTTGAAGCTGAAAATCACTATAAACGCGTTATTGAAATTGATCCTTCGTATTCAAATGCATATTTGAATATGGCGATATTAAAGCTAGATGGCGAAAAAGAGTTAGTTGAAAAGATGAACAAATTAGGAAGTTCTGACGCTGATAATAAAAAATATGAGGTGTTACGTAAACAGCGCGAAGATATGTTTAAAAGTGCAGTACCTTTCTTAGTAAAAACGGTAGAACTCAAGCCAGATAATGTTGATGCAGTTAGAACATTATATAATGTGTACAGAACACTTGATATGGAAAGCGAGGCAAAAACGTTAAAGGCACGTTTAAAAGAGCTGGAAGGTAAGCAGTAATTTTTTTACGAAACGTCTATAAAAAAACCGCCGCCGATTTAATCGGCGGTTTTTTTGTGCACTATTTTCGCGGGAAGGATTGGAGCAAGCTACCGTGTAGCGCGGAAAGCCTGTGCGCTTGCGCCCCGCCCAAAAAAATCTATTTCTTATTTGGCAACGGACTAATAATCTCGACGTTCTGGAAGGCGATTGCACCGCGAACCACACCCGAAATAACCTGCCGCAAAGCCTCTATGATGTGCATTTTTAAAGCCGTTTGACCAAAAATTAGACTTACCTGACGCGCGGGTTTAGGCTCTTCGAAATGGCGCAACTTCGCGCGATTGCGTTCCGATAAATCCAAGGTATGTAAATAGGGCAGCAGCGTTATTCCCAAACCCTCGTCGGCTAGCTTAATCATGGTTTCAAAACTGCCGCTTTCAATTTGGAAGTTCGCTTTTTTATCGGTAGAAATCGTGTTGCACAGATTAATGATGCCGTCGCGGAAACAGTGTCCGTCGCGCAGCAGCAAAATTTCATTGATTTCGAGATCTTCCGGTTTGATAAGCGACTTCCGCGAAAGCTTATTTTGCTCGGGAATGTAGGCCACAAACGGCTCGTAATAGAGTACAAATTCCTTTAAGCGCTCTTCGTCTAAAGGCGTGGCAGCAATCGCAGCGTCGAGATGCCCACTTTTGAGTTTTTCGATGATGGCCTGTGTGTTTAACTCTTCGATGATGAGGTTAATCTTTGGATATTTCTTGACGAAATTATTTAGGAACATCGGTAAAAGTGTGGGCATGATGGTTGGAATGATACCAATTTTGAAATCGCCGCCGATGAACCCTTTTTGCTGGTCTACAATATCTTTTATGCGTCCGCTTTCCAAGACAATATTCTTCGCCTGTTCTACAATTTGCTGGCCAACAGGCGTTAATTGAATAGGTTTTTTAGAGCGATCGAATATCAAAACTCCGAGTTCTTCTTCGATTTTTTGGATTTGCATACTCAGCGTGGGCTGTGTTACAAACGATTTTTCGGCGGCAAGAGTGAAGTTCTTGTATTCGGCTACTGCGAGAACATATTGTAATTGCGTTATTGTCATGATAGTATTTATTAATACAAATATAAGAATGTNTGTGAAGACCGCTGCGGCGCGGCGACCCAAGAAGCCCCGCCGCAGCGAACCCCGAACGGTTTGAAACAAACGCGCTTGTAGTGAAAGGCCCGGCCCGAAGCCCCTCCATTACTTCCACTAAACCGGCGAGGGGCTGCCCTAAAAAAAAATCGGAAAACAAAAATGCCTTCCGATTTCATAAAAACTTCGCTCTTACTTGAAATACGAAAACTGTTCTTTCGATTCGATTCTTTGCAAAGACTCGAAAATGAGCTTCACAACATTCTCGACATCATGCTTGTGCACCATCTCAACTGTAGTGTGCATGTAGCGCAACGGTAAAGAAATAAGCGCCGAAACCACTCCCCCATTGCTGTAGGCAAAAGCATCGGTATCCGTTCCGGTAACGCGCGACGACGCCAAACGTTGAAAAGGAATTTCCTTCTCCTGTGCTGCGTTTACAATAAGATCGCGTAGGCGATTTTGCACGGCAGGTGCGTACGTAATTACCGGACCGCGGCCAATTTTTACATCGCCTTCAATTTTTTTATTGATCATCGGCGTAGTTGTATCGTGACACACATCGGTAACAATCGCAATATCAGGTTTAATCGTATTGGTAATCATCTCTGCTCCGCGCAACCCTACTTCCTCTTGCACGGCGTTTACTATATATAAAGAGTACGGAAGTTCAACTTGATTTTCTTTTAGCAGGCGAGCTACCTCGGCAATCATCACACCACCCATCCGATTATCGATCGCGCGGCAAACGTATTTGTTTTCGTTGAGCACCGTAAACGCATCGGGATACGTAATAACGCAACCTACATGAACACCTTTTGCCTCCACCTCGGCTTTGGTTTCGCAACCGATATCGATAAACAAATTGTCGATTTTCGCCGCTTCTTCTTTGTCGCGATTACGTGTATGAATCGCTGGCCAACCAAAAACGCCTTCTACAATTCCGTTTGCAGTGTGTATATGAACCCGTTTTGAAGGCGCAATTTGATGATCGCTACCGCCGTTTCGTATCACGTAAATTAAACCGTCATCGGTTATGTAATTCACATACCACGAAATCTCGTCGGAATGCCCTTCAATAACGACTTTTAAAGGCTTTCCCGGATTCACGACGGCAACGGCGGTACCATAAATATCTGTAAAAATGTCATCTACATAAGGTCTGATGTAATCCATCCAAATTTTTTGACCTTCTGATTCGTAACCTGTTGGCGACGGATTATTGAGATACTTCTCAATAAATAACTCTGACTTTTCGTTTAAAATTGACATAATTTTGTTTTAAGACCTGCGAATTTAAAAATTTGGCACTACACTTGCTTATCCGTTTTCAACCAATTAACTAAAACATGAGGTGGAATTTATTTTTTGTTTTGCTTTTATCGGGAACAACAGCGGTTTTTGCCCAGGAAGATCCGCGCGACGCCTATTTGAATACGCCGGATAGCTTGAACATTCCGATAGAGTTGGAAGAAGTAGTAATTAACCCTAACGAAGTAACAGTCGACGCTGAGGCGGTTAAAATATACAATCGTTTACAGCGACGTGTTTACAAAGTTTATCCGTACGCCAAAGCTACTTCGGCTACCTTACTTTCGCTGAATGAAGGAATGTCTAAAATGAAAACGGCTCGTGAGCGTAGAAAATACTTCAAGATTGTGGAAGATTACATGCAAAAGCAATTTGAACCGCAGTTAAAAAAATTGAGTCGTAAAGACGGGCAAATTCTGGTAAAACTCATTCACAGACAAACCGGACAAACTACATTCGACTTAATCAAAGAATACAAAAGTGGCTGGAAAGCTTTTTGGTCGAACAACACCGCGCGTATGTTCGACATTAATCTCAAAACCAAATACGCACCTTACGAAGTTAACGAAGACTATTTAATCGAAACGATCATTGTTCGTGGAGTGAAAGCAAAACGACTCGACCCACAAGAACCAAAAGTGGTTGTTAACTACGACGATTTATCGGCATATTGGATAAAGAAACTACGTGCCGAAAGAAAAAAGAAAACTTAAAGTGCCATGCGAAACAATTTACTTTTTAAAGTGTATCGCGGCATTCGTATTGTATTTTTGAGTTTGTTAGCTTTCGTCGGTTTATATCTGTTTTTAGCTGCTACAATCGGTTATATTACCATTTCGGGCGATGAAACAACCGAACCCAAAACCATTGAAATTTATTTGCAAACAAACGGCGTACACAGTGAATTGGTTTTGCCGGTTAAAAATCAGGTGTTCGACTGGAACGGTTTCTTAGATAAAAATCTGATTCGTGCTAAAAACACATACTATCCCTGGGTGGCCATTGGCTGGGGGAACCGCGAGTTCTATTTGGAAACGCCTACTTGGTCGGATTTAAGACTATCTACTGCAATTAAAGCGGCATCTGGATTTAACGAAACGGCGGTTCATGTGAACTACTATCAAAACAGAATAGAACACGAAACTTGCAAGAAAATAGTATTGAGCGATACGCAATACCGGCAGTTAGTTACTCATTATCTCGCTTGTTTTCAACAAAATGAATCTAAACCCATCGCTGTAGAAACAGGCATTCGCTACAACGACCGAGACGCCTTTTACGAATCAAATGGAAACTACAGTCTTTTTAAAACTTGTAATACGTTCACGAATCAGGCACTTGCAGCCGCGTCGGTTGAACACTGTTTGTGGACGCCCTTCGATTTCCATGTCATGCGGTTACAACCATAAAAAAACCGCCTCGTGGGCGGTCTTCCAACATAATTAAGATAACTAATTCAATAATTTCGTCGGGATTTTAACCGTTTTCGCAGGTTCGGCTACCGAAATATACTTAGGTAGTTGCGCCTCGGTAACTTGCATATCTTCGGCAATTTGCTCATCGATTGTTTTTTCTGCTCTCTTTAACCCGCTCAAATCCAAATCGGCTTCTCCAGAATTTTCAATTCGTATAGAATCTGAAACTCCGTTTAAATACGCGTTCGAAGTTGTGCTAGCGTTTGCAGTAAAAACGGTACTTGCAAATAAAACTGCTGAAAGGATGTTAATTGTTTTCATGATGATTGATTTAATTGATGATTTATATGAGTAAGACGACGCAGCTTCTTGTTTGTTACCGTTTTAACAATTTTTTATGCACAGTGCGGTTTTTCATTGCAGAAAATCGGTCGAACAGGCAATTTGACTAAGAATTTTCTTTCTGATTTGGGGGTGCCGGCGCTGTGGTGGCTTCGCCGCGTTGTTGTGGCGCCGTCGCGTGCTACACTATATCTATTAGGCGAAAACAACGGATGGAAATATGGGTATCGCCTAATAGGATGCCGTTGCGCCCGCTCACCCGGGAAACGAGTATTAAGATTGAAGTATTAAGTATTAAGATGGGAGTATTAAGTATTAAGATGGGAGTATTAAGTATTAAGATTGAAGTATTAAGATTGGAGTATTAAGACAGAAGGAGTTTTGAAAGATGTGCTACACTTAGTACAAACAGCGAAACACAGACTAAACTTCTTAAATCCATTTTATAGCTATTAAAATTCTAGCAAATCGATTTTTCAGAAAGTAATTAAAACAAAAAAAGGTCTTCGAACAATCGAAAACCTTTTGGATTTTGGGTGGCTGATGGGGCTCGAACCCACGACCCTCGGCACCACAAACCGATGCTCTGACCAACTGAGCTACAACCACCGTTTTAATCGGCTGCAAAGATAAAACAAAAATTTGCTTTTAAACAACTGCCGTTTTAAAAAAATTACTTTAAATCGGTCAATAAATTCGTAAGCGGGTAACGTTCAACGGTAAAGCCTTCTGCAAATTCAACATTTGTGAGTCGGCCCAGATTCCGCGCACGGTAATCTAAGTTCTCTAAAAAGTTTTGTGTAGCAATGGGTGTTACCGGTTCTTTGCTATTTGGATCGAAGAATTGTGTGCGATACGCTAAAATTGCTTCTTTCCTAATTTGCTCATATCCAGTAATATCTACAACTACCTGCGGCGTGATATCATTCCACTGGATGTAGTGATAAACCAATTCCGGACGATGCGCAGCTTGAAAACTACCGTCGACTTCCGTTTCAATGCGCCGCAAGCCCGAAAGAAAACAAGCATCCGAAACCAAACTACTGCCTTTTCCATGATCAATATGACGATCGGAAGTGGCATTACAAATCACGATTCGCGGTCGGTACTTACGAATTACTTTAATGACCTCAAGCTGATGCGCTTCATCGTTGACAAAAAAACCATCTCGAAATCTCAAGTTCTCACGTACTTGAACACCCAGAATTTTTGCGGCTGCTGCGGCTTCTGCATCACGTATTTCCGCACTTCCTCGGGTACCAAGTTCCCCACGAGTTAAATCCACAATTCCCACTTTTTTTCCATGAGCTATTTCTTTCGCTAATGTGCCTGCACAGCCCAATTCAACATCGTCTGGATGTGCGCCAAAAGCTAAAATATCGAGTTGTATATCGTTCATATAATATAAATTAGATGTCATTCAGCGCATAAGCATCTCGCTAAATCAACTATTATTGGCAACTAAAATACGTTTAATCGTTTTGAATTTTTGTTCGGTTTCTTCAAACTCGGCTGGCGGATTGCTGTCGGCCACAATACCACAACCCGCGTAAAGAGTTGTTTGCTGATCACGATAATTCATACAGCGTAAATTTACGTACAAGCGCGCATTAATCTTGTTTTGCTGTACGCCATTGACAACGCCAACAACGCCTGTATAAAACGACCGATCGTACTTTTCGATTTCTGAAATCGCTTGAAAAGCCTTTTGTTGCGGGAGTCCACACACAGCTGGTGTCGGATGCAAAGCCGCAATTAACTGATTTAGCGTTGCGTGTTCCAGCAACCTACCACTAATTATGGTTTGCAAATGAATTAAGTTTCCTGCTTGTATTTCAGTTCTGTCGGAAACGCGAACACGATAAACCAAATCGGCAAGCTTCGACGAAATAAACTGTGTAACGAACTCCTGTTCTCTAAACTCTTTATCTAAAAATGGCTGGTAATCTGTTGCGAATCGGGTTCCGGCGAGCGACATAGAAGTAGCAGTTCCATCGGAAACTTCACAAAACAATTCGGGCGACGCACCCATCCAAAAACCAATTTCCGCAGTGTAAAACAAGTAGCAAAACGCTGCGGGATAGGTCAAACACATGTGAATGTACGAGTCAATGAGGTTTAAATCAATTTCCGTACTTACTTTCCGCGAAAGCACTATTTTAGTTAATCTTCCTTCTGCAATACGCTGTATTCCTTGCTCAACTTGCGTTTCAAATACCGATCGATCTTCGGAAGTAAACGCGATATCAGCAACGGAAAAAGCGACAGATTCCAATTCAAATTTTCGCACCAAACTGGTATCGAACAGATACACCGAATTCGAATCCGGAGCAAATCGTTGGAAATAAAAAGCTGCCTTTTCGTCTGAAAAACAATCGTTCTGTTTCATATTTGAAACGAATGAAATGCTGCTTTCCTTCGGATAACGCCAAAATGCAAAATTCTCTTTAGTGGCAATTACTTCCTGAAAACAATCGATTAACGGCTGGTTGATCATCGTTTGGGAAGTATCATATTGGTGAGTTTACAGAGCGAAATGAGTCGGTTTTTTTCGTCGGTAATTCGAATTTCCCACAGATGTACGCTTTTTCCTTGGTGTACGATACGAGCCGTTCCCGTAACAACACCTTCGCGAATGCTTCGAACGTGATTTGCCGATATTTCGATGCCGCGCACCTCTTGTTTATCCGGATTCACTAATATTAGCGATGCTGCGCTGCCCACACTTTCTGCCAAAGCAACCATAGCTCCGCCGTGCAAAAGTCCCATGGGCTGATGTACACGAGAATTAACCGGCATCGTTGCCGTTAAAAAATCCGGACCGGCATCAGTGTACACAATATCTAATGTTCTCATCAAAGTTTTTTCCGAAATCTTGTTACACATTTCCAGAAAATACTGTTTGTCGAATTCCATATCACGAAAAATTTTCGGCAAAAATACAATTACTTTCGCGGTTGTGCGTTGGAGATTGTGTACTAAACAAATGATAAAAATCTTACTTTTACTTAAATTTTTGAATTGATGCGTAAATCGTTATTCGCCTGTTTCGTTGTATTTCCCCTACTTTTTTTGTCTTGTAGAACCGATTTTGACTTTGTAGTTAAAACCGGAACACTAGGTTTTTCAAAAGATACCGTTTACCTCGACACGGTATTCAGCAGTATCAGTACCAGTACCTACACGCTGAAAGTTTATAACCGCAGCGATGAAAACATACTAATTCCACAAGTTAAATTAGCGAAAGAAAATGCCAGCAAATACCGCATTATGGTGGATGGTATGACTGGAATAGACAGCGATAACAGCGGCATTGGCGACGGTAAAGTTTTTGAAAATGTAGAACTGCTCGCTAAAGATTCGATGTTCATTTTCATAGAAGCCACTGCCGATATCAACGACGCCAATCCGGCCGACTTCCTGTATACCGACGAGATTTTATTCGGTACACCCAATAATTATCAAAAAGTAAATTTGGTGACGCTCATTCAGGATGCGTATTTTATTTACCCAAATCGTGAGAATGGTATTGTTGAAGGTGTAGATTTTGGCTTCGACGCCGACGGAAATGTCACGCAGGTTCAAGGACGAAATTTATCCGAAAATCACCCGATTAACGGAAACGAATTGGTGATGACCAACGAAAAACCTTACGTTATTTATGGTTATGCCTCGGTTCCTGTCGGAAAAACACTGACAATAAATCCCGGTGCTCGTTTGCATTTCCACGCACAAAGTGGCATGATTGTTCAAGAAAACGCAACGTTAAAAATTAATGGTGCCTTGTCCAATACCGAAGCGCTAGAAAATGAAGTTATTTTCGAAGGCGACCGTCTGGAACCTTTTTACAGCGATATCGCCGGTCAGTGGGGATTCATTTATTTCCGCGACAATTCTAAAGATCACGAAATCAATCACCTGACTTTAAAAAATGCAATCGTCGGTTTCCTCGTGCAAAATAACGCCGGAACTCCAATGAAAATTCGCAATTCGCAGTTCTACAATTGTTCAAACGTGGGCTTATTAGCACGATTTGCCAATATTGAAGCTGAAAATTCGGTATGGAACAACGCCGGACAAGCAGCGGTAGCGCTCACTTTTGGCGGGTCGTACGACTTTAAACATTGTACCATAAACAATAATTTCCCCGAATCATCGCAAGCTGCACTTATCGTCAATAATTATTTTGAAGATAATGCGGGCACCGAAACAGCTTTCGATTTGAGTAAGTGCGATTTTACTAATTGCATCATTTATGGCTCTGGTGGAAAAAACATTCAGCTTGATAAATCTGATTTGAAACTGTTCAACTACAGTTTCACCAATAATTTAGTTCGTATTTCAGACGGCGATCCGTATTACAACAGCGCACTTTTTGACGTGCTTCGCAACCAACAAAACGGAAATATCAAAAACAGACAGCCCGGCTTTTTCAATCTGCGTAACAATCAGATGAATATCGACGAATCATCTCCGGCCATAAACGCAGGTACGCCAACGACTTTAGGGCAAGTTTCAACCGATATTTTAGGACGGCCGCGCCCAACACCTCCGAGTTTAAATCCGGATATGGGAGCCTATCAAAATGCCCCTTTTCCTGAAGATTAACCAATACCAATATGAAAAAACTACTTTTATGCAGCAGCTTACTTTTTTTAGCACTCACAGCTTGTAAAAAAGAGGATAAATCAGCAGCTAATGCAAGCGAAAAGGCTGCCGATACGCTTACTAAGAAAGTTGAAATACCTAAAGACTCGGCTGCCGTTGCCAAAATATGGATGGATTACGGTACACCAGGCGAGCCACACAAACGTTTAGCTGCCGACGTCGGGAAATGGAACGAAGAGTGTAAATTTTATTCGAAACCTGGCGCAGAACCAACGGTCATGAAAATGACAGTGGATATCAGTATGATTCACGGTGGCAGATATCAATATGCCAAACACAACGGTTCGTACTTTGGCATGCCGTTCGAAGGTACCGCAACCACCGGCTACGACAATGCATCGGGCAAGTACTTTTCGATTTGGACCGACAATATGGGAACTGGCATAACCTACGTAACAGGAACTTACAACGAGGCATCCAAAACCTACAACTACGCCGGCGAAATGAGCGATCCGTTAACTAAATCTATGAAAAAAATTCGTGAAACTGTTGAATTGGTAAACGCCGATAAGCAAGTTTTTACGAGCTACGACACCGACGAAAACGGAAAAGAATACAAAGCCATGGAAATTGTGATGACACGAGCGAAATAACACCCAAATAAATAGAATTCAGGATACGCTGGTTTTTACCGGCGTATTTTTTTGGCAACTGTCCGCCGCAATAAATCGTTATCCCAGAAAAATGTACAGCGGCGGCCACCGCGCTTTTCAAGTCAAGGTGCAACGGCAACAGCACGCACTGCTCGCGTTTTTGTAGCTTCCGTTGGTCGCTCCAAATTCGCTGCAGTGCTAGTGCTCTTGCCGCTGCACGCTTGCTTTTTCAATCGCTGTCGCGAAATGAAAGTACCAGAAATGAGTTCTAGTTTTTGAAATCTATAAACTTCGAAAATATGTTTAAGCGGTTATTCGTAAACAAACGTTCCGTATGGGCTACGAATCGTTAGTTTTTTCGCCTCGGAAACCTCTACTCTACCCACAATTTGTGCATCGACATCAAATGATTTTGAAATAGCAATAATTTGCGCTGCTACTTCTTCACTGCAATACAATTCCATACGATGCCCGCAATTAAAAACCTTGTACATTTCTTGCCAAGGCGTTTTAGATTCCTCTTGAATCATTTTAAAAAGTGGCGGAATTGGAAACAGATTATCTTTTACGATGTGTAAACGCTCTACAAAATGCAGCACTTTAGTTTGAGCACCACCGCTGCAATGCACCATTCCGTTGATGTTTTTACGTCCGATTTTCTCGAAAATAGCTTTAATGATGGGTGCGTAAGTTCGGGTTGGCGATAGCACGAGTTTTCCTGCGGTGGTATTAAGTTCGTCGATTTCGTTTGTCAGTTTTTGTGAACCGCTGTAAACGAGGTTTTCGGGTACTTCAGGATCAAAGGTTTCTGGATATTTTAAACCAATTTCCTTCGAAAATACGTCGTGACGCGCCGAGGTTAGTCCATTCGATCCCATTCCACCGTTATAGGATTGTTCGTAACTGGCTTTTCCAAAGCTTGCGAGACCTACAATAACGTTTCCTGCGGCAATGTTTCCGTTATCAATAACAGCTGTTTTTTTGATTCGTGCCGTTACGGTTGAATCTACGATTATGGTTCGAACTAAATCGCCCACATCGGCAGTTTCGCCACCAGTACTATGAAGGGTTACGCCGTGTTGCTGCAAATTTTGAATAAGTTCCTCAGTGCCGTTTATGATTGCCGCAATTACTTCACTTCCAATTTTGTTCTTATTCCGACCTATAGTCGACGACAACAGTATGTTATCTGTAACGCCCACACAAAGTAAATCGTCGAGATTCATGACGATAGCATCTTGGGCAATATCTTTCCAAACACTTATATCGTTGGTTTCTTTGTAATACGCGTAAGCCAAAGCCGATTTAGTTCCTGCGCCATCGGCATGCATAACGATACAATATTCGGGATCTTGGGTAAGGTAATCGGGAACTATTTTACAAAAAGCTTTCGGAAACAAGCCTTTATCGACATTTTTTATAGCTTGATGTACATCTTCTTTGTCGGCAGATACGCCTCTTTGAACGTATCGAGATCCGCTGGGTGAATTCATTGTGTTGTTGTTTCGCGCAAAAATAAGTCATAATTTAAAAATAGACTTAATCGAGGATGTTTTTAAGTTGAAATCTAAAAAACAAATTTTCTCCCATCCGATCTACTTCTAGAATGATAAATTCTTCATTTTTAGGTTTTAGCAATTTAGAAACTTGGTCCAGTGAAAGTTCTGAAGTTGATGTACCATTTACCTTGAGAATAACATCTCCGATATGTACACCGGCTCGCTCTGCGGGCGAGTCGCATCGAAGGTAACCGATTTCATAAGCAGGCCTGCGAATAAATCTATATTTTACATTAAGATTTTGACTGCCGAAATTAATTGTGAGCTTGGAATCATCATTGTAATTACTAGGCTGTATCGATATAAGTCGATCATCACCTCTTTGCAAATGAATTCCGCTCTTGTTATAGGAAAAGAAAATACTAAAAAATTTATTGGGCTTTAGATAAACCATGTTTTGTTGGTAGTCAAAGATGACTTGAAATCGACGTAAAATTTCACCTCCGATTGATCCACCTCTGTTAGAAATTAATTTTAAATTGTTGTAGAAGGTTGAGTCTGGATAAGCAACAACGACATTTTGAAGTGAGATGTTACCAAGAGAAACACTATCAACTCTTGAATACGAGCCGCGAACAATACCGCTAAATCCAATACCTAAAAAATCTTCAAAAACACCAACCGACGAATCTTCGAGCAGCTTTTTATTGGGAGAGAAGAACCATAAGGTTGAACTTAAACCAGAATCAATTAGAAATTTCGATATCGTTTCTTCACTAGTAGTCGATTCACGTACCAACGCATCAACATATGGCTTATTATCTTCTAATAAAATTGGAATTGCGGTAAAATCCTCGTCTCTAAATCTAGAACGAAAATAACTCGATTGATAAACTACTATTCTCTTCCTTTGGTAATCAATTTTTACAACATTGTTTTTGAAGAAGTTAGAACCTAAAATACCATTAACTTGAATCCCTAATGAAGCAATAAATCCGATATTTCGATTCAAAACAACAAACAGTACATGATTTTCAGAGGTTAAATTACCTACTTCAAGATAATTGCCTTTGGCTTTTAGACCACTTATAGGCTCCTCTAATCCAAATCCTTGCAACTTTATAGTTTCAACTTCATTGAGAATAACTTCCTTTTCATTTTGTAAATCAAGTAAAAGAGTTTCCTCAACACCTGTATCCAATAAAAAATTTAATGGAGTTCCATTTACTTTTACTTTGATAACAATAACATTATTAACTAAACGAAAAGGAATTGTACACTTTTTCGCGCCGCCGTTAATCGTAAAAAAAGACTGTCCAAAACAGGAAAAGTCAATTGCGGTTATGCTTAAGTAAACACAAAAAAACAATGCGCACTTACGATAAGACATTAGTTAATTTTTAATTTAAAGATACAATAGAAAGCTAAAAGTTGGTAGTTGTAGCGGAATTATTGCAATTTTGCATTTCAAATTTTTATATCACTATGCCAACAATTTCAGCGAAAGGTTTGTCTATGCCTGAATCACCAATTCGAAAATTGGTACCGTATTCCGAAAAAGCAAAAAAAGCAGGAACCAAAGTGTTTCATTTGAATATTGGTCAGCCTGATATAAAAACTCCCGAAGTTGCATTAAATGCAGTAAGAAATTTTGATTTTGAAATTTTAGAATACAGCCACTCTGCTGGTTTTGAATCGTATCGCACTAAGCTCGCGACCTACTACCGAACCCACGGATTGCCTGTAGAAGTCGCCGATATACTTATCACAACAGGAGGTTCGGAAGCGCTGCTTTTTGCGATGGGTGTAACGATGGACGCTGGTGATGAAATCATTATTCCTGAACCTTTCTATGCGAATTACAACGGCTTTTCAACGGCCAGTGGCGTTAAAGTAGTTCCGATTATTTCAGGAATTGAAACCGGATTTGCCTTACCTCCTATTGCCGATTTCGAAAAACGAATCACTTCAAAAACCAAGGCCATTTTAATCTGTAATCCTGGGAATCCAACCGGTTATTTGTATTCAAAAGAAGAACTCCTTCAATTGGCAGAGATCGTCAAGAAATACGATTTGTTTCTTATAGCCGACGAAGTATATCGCGAATTTATTTACGACGATCAACCTCATTTGTCCGTATTAAACATCGCGGGAATTGAACAAAACGCCATCATGATCGACTCGGTTTCAAAGCGATACAGCATGTGTGGTGCGCGAATCGGATGTATTGTTTCTAAGAACAAAGAAGTCATGCAAACTGCCATGAAATATGCACAAGCTCGTTTGAGTCCGCCGACGTTTGCACAGATTGCCAGCGAAGCCGCTTTAGACACACCACAATCGTACTTCGATGATGTTGTTGCAGAATACAAAGAACGACGCGACACTTTAGTAGAAGAACTGAGTAAAATAGCTGGTGTTCAAGTAGCTAAACCACGAGGTGCTTTTTATTGCATCGCAAAATTACCCGTTGCCGACGCCGATCACTTCGCGCAATGGCTGTTAGAATCGTATTCGTACAACGGTGCTACTGTAATGGTGGCTCCAGCTGCCGGATTTTACAGTACACCAAATGTTGGCAAAGACGAAGTGCGTATTGCTTACGTTTTGAAAAAAGCAGATTTAATTCAGGCAGTTGAAATTCTTAAAAACGCACTCGAAGCATATCCGGGAAAATAAAACAATAAAGTTTACTCATTGGCAAACGCTATCGCTTTAAAACGGTAGCGTTTTTCTTTTCCAGGAATCAGTGTAACATTTCCCGAAATACCGTCTAAAGTAGCTTCACTTTCCCAAGAACCTTGCGTAATCTTAAAAATAAATGGCGCTTGTACCTTGAGTTTGATACTTCGCTCTTTATCAGACAATCGATTCATTTTTATTGCCGCAGGATTCCAATTCCCAACTGCATTTTGATTGCCCGTAATGTATAACTCTGCTTTCGGATTCGAAACTTCTACCACCACTTCCACTTCTACGAAAGTGTCGGACAATTGTGCCTGCTGCCGATCGTAAACCTTTTTGAAATAAGTATCTAAAGCATCCGTCAAAGCAGGTAAAGCCGAACTAAAATGATTGCTTTCAGGAAACGTAGCCAACTTTACAAAAAAATTCTTACTTCCCTGAAGCGAATCAAAAAGCATAAAACTCTCATCTACAGCTGGCTTCCATTCTGGAAACGAAACAGCTTCGTTAGCGAAACTCAAATAAAAATACTTGTAGGGCTTAATTGTCGAAAAATCAAATTGTTTTAGTTCGCGAATTAAGCGGTTGGCATCGTAAGCTAAATTAGGCGACATCAACACGTAGTTATCGAAAGTGTCGGGATTTTTTAAAAACGAATACACCAGAAAAGACGCGCCCAGCGAGTGTCCGATTGCACTACGACGACTTAAAACACGGTAGTTTTCTTGCATATACGAAAACACTTCTTGGGTGACAAACTGGAAAAATTTATCGGCATTTCCACAGTATTTTCCATAAGCTTGACGCGCTTCATCAGTTTGCATTTCCGGTAAAAATCGTTTCTTCTTGAATAATCGAGGCCTTCGTTATAGGGCGAGGTAATTCCGACGACAATAAATTGTTTACTAGAACTCGACAAGAAACTAATCGACGAATGTACTAGATCAAAAAATTCGCGTGTATGGGCATCAAAAACGAAAATTACTTCGTACTGTGTCAAATAATTTTCCTTGTATGACTGAGGCGTATAAATTAAAATTTCTCGATTTTGCAGCAATGTTTTCGATGATAAAACGATTTGTTTTACCTCGGCTAATTCTTGAGCAAATAGTCCAAATATTGAAAAAAGAACGAGAAATAGAGAAGTATAAACTTTCATAGATCATCAATTATTTTAACCAATTATTTAAAGCAGTTATAAAACGCGAACGTTGATCGATAAAAACGTAATGCGAGCAAGAATCCCAATACAGCAACTGATCCGAACCAAGCAATTGTTGCAGTTGCGCAACTTGTTCGGCACTGTACAAACCGTCGTCTTTACCATAAATTCCTCTTACGATAACGCCCGATTTCAACAAATTTTCGATTGTTGAAATGAGATTCAAAGTAGTGTATTTTTCGTGTTTCCAAAATCCTTGAGGTGCTTCATAACTCATTTTAGACGCGTATTTCTTAAGCGTCGCATCCGTTCCAAAAAGAGAATACAATTGCTGTGCTTCGCTAGTTGGCTGCTTAGGCGAATAAAAATTGTTTTGCATAGCATGATAAAAACAATACGAACTGTATTCAATTCCCGCGGCGTCCATACGCTCTAAAGCATTAATATACTGCAAATTAACATTATCGTTTTTCGCTTGATACATACTTTTACAGCTCTTAATGATTGTTTTAAAAGTTTTTTGCAACGAAACCGGAGCACCCAGTAAAACAATGTTCTTTACTTGCTGCGGATTGCGAGCGGCGAAAAGCGTTGCAACAATGCCTCCAAAACTGTGTCCGAGAAGTGTGGGTTGCTTTACCTGATATTTTTCGATAATCGCAGATAAATCAGAAAAAGTTTCTTCGAAAGTAAATGAAGCCGGCACGTTGGCACTTCGCCCCTCGCCTCGACGATCGTAAACTACAACAAAAAAGCCGCTTTGCGCAAGGGCTTCGGCAGTAATTACCTCAAAATTTGCCGAATTATAGCCCGGTCCTCCGTGAAGAAAAACCACCGCCGGATCTGTTTGTTTGCCAAAAGATTTGGAATAAAGTTCTTGCGAAAACGACAAAAAAGGGAACAAAATCAGATAAAAGCAATGAATATACTTTTGCATGCTGCTTTTTCAAGCAAGATACAAAATTGATTTATTTTCTATAAAAGCAAAAAAACCGAGCACGTTTATAGTACCCGGTTTTAGTCAATAAAAACAATCTTTAGTAAAAAACTTACACTGTGGTTACTATTTTGTCGGTGGCCACGCGCGACTTTGGTTTTACGCTCGGCTGATTGCTGTCGTCTTCGGCTCTAAAACCCAAAGCAACAGCAACTAAGGCATGATACTTGTCATGTCCTAAAATCTGGTTATACTTCTCAGATTCAATACCTTCCATCGGTGTTGCATCAATAGCAAGTTGCGAACAAGCACTAAGTAAAACACCCAAAGCCAAGTACACCTGCTTGTCGAACCACGCTTTAATCTCAGCTTCTGGCAAAGGCTTAATCATGTTGTTGTAATACGCTACGGCACCTTCCGGCAAATTTTCCTGTATTTGCTTTTCAAAAAAACTGATGTCGTTAATTCTGCTAAAAACCACTACGGTGTCCGAATCCAAAACTTTCTTATCGTTAAACAACGAAGCGGTCGCCAGCTGTTGTTTTGTGCTTTCGTCGGAAACAAAAGTGAAATGCCACGGCTGACTATTAATTGAAGACGGACTTAAGCGCACGGCTTGTTTCAATTCATCCAAAATAGCTGGATTTATCTTTCGGGAAGAATCGTATTTCTTAGTTGTGTATCTTTTTTGAAAATGCTCGATAAATGAACTCATCTTTTTAGTATTTTTGAACTATAATTATTATAGCAACAAAATTAAGTATAGTAGAAATACTACACAAGTACGGTCTAAAAGTATAGTATTAAAAAAGTGTATTATGTTGACATTCAACAACAAAGATTATCCCTGTTGTACAAGTATCACGATGGATATCATCGGTGGAAAGTGGAAAAGCGTCATTTTATATCATTTAAAATCGGGAACGCTTCGTTATAACGAACTTCGCAGCAGCATGCCACAAATAACCGAGCGTACTTTAAGTTTACAGCTAAAAGATTTGGAAGCCGATGGTATTGTAAAGAGAACGGTATATACGACAAAACCTCCGTTACGTGTTGAGTATTCGTTAACCGATTTCGGGAAGACCTTATTACCGTTGCTTGACGCGATTGCAAGTTGGGGCGATTTCGCGGCACGTTCCCAGAACAATAGCAATTCTCCCGCTACTTAGGATTCGTAAAATTCAATCGGAAGTTTATCGGGATCACTTATAAATGTGAATTTCTTTCCCGTATACGGATCTATGCGCAGCGGTTCGGCACTTACGTGGAAACGCGAAAGGTGCTCCATGACGACTTTTATATCGGCAACTTCGAAAGCCAAATGCCGCAATCCGCATGCTTCTGGGAACGATTTTCGTTCGGGCGGATTGGGAAAGGAAAATAACTCCATAACGTATTGTCCGTTTAATGCCAAATCCAACTTATACGAATGGCGTTCCTGGCGATAAACTTCTTGAATAACTTCTAAGCCCAGTATTTCGGTATAAAATTTCTTAGATATCGCATAATCGGAACAAATTACCGCAACGTGATGAATTGATTTTAACATGAACTGTTATTTACTTATAAAACATTTTTGAGTACTCGAGAACAAACACTTTCCTACAAAGAACCGACAGCTGAATTCCAATTGCAAGTTTTCTTTTAAATAAGTTACATCCTAAGATAAGATTTGAAATTATTACGAGTTAAGTTAGTTATGAAAAACGTTCGATTTAACAAAAACTACTTCGCTTGGGCAGTCTTGCTTTTTTTTGTAGAAGTTGTAATTGCCTTATTTGTTCACGATAAATTTATAAGACCATATGTAGGTGATGTACTTGTGGTTATACTGATTTATTGCGCCTTGAAATCGGTTTTTGCTGTTTCGAAATTGAAAACTGCCGTCGGCGTTTTGCTATTTGCCTTTGCTGTTGAAACAACCCAATATCTTGGATTAATTTTTTCATTGGGTTGGGAACATTCGGCTTTAGCCGGAGCAATACTAGGAACCTCGTTTGCTTGGGAAGACATTTGGGCCTATATCATTGGATTTCTGATTATTGTCTTTGCAGAAAAGTATCTGAATGCTGAACATCAAAATTCCCAAAACAGTTTAGTACACGACAAAAAACATAATTGATTAAAAATCAATAAA
>NZ_NOXX01000184.1 GCF_002251775.1 Flavobacterium aurantiibacter | reverse complement strand
AAGCTGGAAATTAATTTAATACAATTTTTGTCGTGTACTTAGAAAGATTACAAAACGTTCAATCTTTAACTGCTTTCTAAAATTGAACCTCCAACCATCGATTATGGAAGGAAGTTGTATCTCGATTGATCTTGCATTAAGAATCTTTGCATCCAAAAGCGCTTGATCGGTACTTCTGCGAATTTTTGTTTTTACTGAATCAAAAGACATTGTAAATGTAAGTAAAATTATACATATTGTATAATAAAAAATCTTGTTTTTCCTAAAAAAGCGTCACAGCTAGGAGACAATTTTTGGAATTAAATTGTTTTTTGACACAAAGCTCTTGAGAACTTTTGATTTTCACTTACGGAAAAACCGTATGTTTTTTGAGTAAACTGTATTTTCTGAATTCTTGAATTGGAACATTATCAAATTGCTTCGGTCAAAACCAATATAAAATACACAGTCGTAAAAGTGATAAACATTGATCTCTAAAAACGTTGAAATTCAATTCTAAAGGCGAAAAAATATCGTATTTTTTTACAAATTTTTAACAACTCTTTGCGTTTGCATACCAAATAAGGTTACCTTTGGCGCATAATCTCATATTTTTTTACAATGCGTACAGGTACAGTAAAGTTTTTTAACGAATCAAAAGGTTACGGATTCATTACCGATGAAGAAACAGGACAAGACATTTTTGTTCATGCAACAGGAATTTCAACTGATGGTCTTCAACAAGGTGATCGTGTATCTTACGAGGAAGAAGAAGGACGAAAAGGAAAAGTTGCAGCACAAGTAACTGCAGTTGACTAAACATAAAGTTTACGATTTTTAAAAACGCCTTCGGGCGTTTTTTTATTTTAGCTCAGATTTTAACTGTATGTCATTCCCTAAAAACGCTGCTAATAAACTTCGAAAGCGACAAGACGAAAACGCCTTTCGAACTCTTTCCCATACGCGTTTGCCGATTGATTTCTCCTCAAACGATTACCTCGGCTTTGCCAACAACCAACAACTTTTTACACGCAGTCTCGAGTTTCTTCAAAAAAATAAACTCGAGTTTTCGGGCAGTGGTGGCTCGCGCTTAATTTCGGGCAATCACCAATTGTATCAGTTGGCCGAAAAAGCTTGCTGTGCGTTTTTCGAAGCCGAAACGGCACTTATTTTTAATTCCGGATTCGACGCCAACGCCGGTCTTGTTTCAAGCTTGCCCGGGCGCAACGATCTTATTTTTTACGACGAATTGGTACATGCTTCGATTCGCGACGGCATCCAGCAATCGCTTGCAAAAGCATACAAATTCGAACACAATAACATCGATCAGCTCGAGCTGCTGCTTCAAAAACATCAGGCCGAATCTGTTTTCGTTATTACCGAAACCGTTTTCTCTATGGATGGCGATGTGCCCGATTTACAAAAATTGGTTTCTGTTTGCCAACAATACCAAGCCTTTTTAATTCTCGACGAAGCACATGCCGTTGGCGTCATGAAGTCGGGCAAAGGACTTGCTTGTCCGTCGGAACTAGCCGGACCCGTTTTTGCTCGAATTGTAACTTTCGGAAAAGCTTTTGGCTGCAACGGCGCTGCGGTTTTAGGCAGCGAGCAATTGCGCGATTTTCTCATTAATTTTGCGCGAAGTTTTATTTACACCACCGCACTTCCTCCGATTAATGTAGCGGCTATTGCAGCGTCGATTCAACTTTTTGAGGAAAATAGTAAGCCAATTCAAGAGTTGCAAAACCGAATTCGTTGTTTTCGAACTGCCATACAATTTCACGGAATCGAGTCGCAATTCGGCGAAAGCCAATCGGCCATACAAACCATGAACATTTCTGGCAATACTGCGGTTAAACACGCAGCTGCAACGGTACAGGAAGCCGGCTTTGACGTGAAAGCTATCTTGTCGCCTACCGTTCCCGCCGGACAAGAGCGTTTGCGGATTTGTTTACATGCGTTTAACAGCGAAAGCGAAATTCAGCAACTGGTTTCCCTACTTAAAGACATCAGTTTTATCTAAAAGAAATAGTAATTAACGCGACAATTCAGGATAGGCGACTTAAATTTGCGGCTTAATTAAACGCAGATGGAAATTTTTGTAACCGGAATCGGAACCGACGTTGGAAAAACCGTGGCCGCCGCCGCAATTACTGAAGCTTTGCAAGCCGATTACTGGAAACCGATACAATCAGGTGATTTTGACTTTGGCGATGCCGATCGAGTGAAATCGTACATTTCAAATTCAAAAACCGTTTTTCACGACAACGCTTATAAATTTCACACACCGGCGAGCCCGCATTTCGCAGCCGAGCAAGAAAATAGAACAATCGATATCACTCAAATTAAGCGTCCGAAAACCAAGAATAGTCTTGTCATCGAAGGCGCCGGTGGGATTTTAGTTCCTTTAAACGAGCAACATTTGGTGGTCGATTTAATTGCACCAACCGATTTAGTCGTTGTAGTTTCCCGACATTATTTAGGAAGTATCAATCACACCTTATTAACCGTTGAAAGTTTGCGTGCACGCGGAAAACGCATAGCCGGACTTGTTTTTAATGGTTCGAATCCAGCGTCGGAGTCGATTATTTTAGCAATGACGAATCTACCTGTTATCGGTCGGTTGGAAGAAGAACCGTATATCGACAGTCGAGTTATTTCCGCTTACGCAGAAGAATGGAGTGCGCAATTAAAGACCTTGGCATGAAAAGTTTAGCCGAAAGAGATGCGCAGTTGCTTTGGCATCCGTACACCCAACATCAAACAGCCGATCCGGCGATCGGAATTACGCACGGAAAAGGTTCGTATTTGTTTGACGAAAACGGGAAACGCTACATCGATGCTATTTCCAGTTGGTGGACTTGTCCGTTTGGGCACCGAAATAAAAAAGTAACAAAAGCCATCAGCAAACAGCTCCAAACCTTAGAGCACGTGCTTTTTGGCGGTTTTACACATCAGCCAGCCGTTGAATTAGCCGAAGTACTTACAGAGATTTTACCAGATAACCAGCGTAAGTTTTTCTTTTCGGATAATGGCTCCACGGCGGTGGAAATTGCTTTAAAGGCTGCTTTGCAATTTTATTTTAATAAAGTAGAAATCCGACCTACCATCATCGCCTTCGAAGATGCGTACCACGGCGATACTTTTGGTGCTATGGGCGCGAGCAGCATTTCGATTTTCTCGGAAGCATTTCAAAGTATGTTGATCGATGTGGTGCGAATTCCAGTTCCTGTAAAAGGGCAGGAGGAAGCCAGCGAAAAAGCTTTGAAAGAAATTATTGCGAACAAGAAGGCGGCCGCATTTATCTTCGAACCCTTGGTGCAAGGCGCAGCTGGTATGGTAATGTACGAGCCGGAGATTTTAACACGATTGATCGCGATTTGCAAAAATGCCGGTGTTTTTACGATTGCTGATGAGGTAATGACTGGTTTTTGTAAGACAGGAACGCTCTTTGCTAGTTCGCAATTGGGTGTAGCGCCCGATATGATTTGTTTGTCTAAAGCACTCACATCGGGAACGATTCCGCTGGCAGTTACATCATTTACAGACGAGATCTATAACGGATTTTTGAGTCCTGATAAAAGCAAGGCGCTGTTTCACGGACACACATTTACGGCGAATCCAACGGGTTGTGCCGCAGCTTTAGCGAGTATCAAGCAATTACGTAAGAAGAGTACGTTTAAAAAAGTACAGAAAATCAATGGCTTGCATTTGGCTTTCGCCGAAAGTTTACAACATTCCAAGAAAGTGCGGAACGTTCGAGTCAAAGGAGTGATTATCGCTATTGAATTGGCGGTTCCTCCGCAGGATTATTACTCGGATTTACGGAATCGGCTGTATCGCTTTTTTATTGAAAACGGCGTTTTACTGCGCCCAGTTGGGGGAACAATTTATATTTTACCGCCGTTTAACATTAAGCAAAAAGACTTGGAATACGTGTATTTGATGGTTGAACGAGCTTTAGATAAATTTGTAGATTGATGGAAAAAAAACCTTTTTTTGTCAATCATTTTTCTGCGATTTCGCCGTTGGGAATGGACGTTGATTCGCTATCCGATGCCTGGTTTGATGCGAACACAAGCTTGAAATTAGATACGGACTTGGGTGTGTTTTCCGGAAAACTAGATTCGGCTTGTAGTGAAGTGATTTCAGAAATAATAAAGTCGGAAAAGCGCTATAAACATTTAGATCGTTCGGCTTTGTTGGCAATTGCTGCCAGCCGACAATTGAGGTCTTTTGTAGATGTCAGAGACATTCCAGATACGGGAATTAATATCGCGTCGTCGCGAGGTGCAACTACTGTTTTTGAAGAGTCGTACAAACATTTTTTAAAAACGGGAGAGAGCAGTGCACAAACCTCGCCTTCAACCACTTTAGGGAATATTTCTTCTTGGGTCGCACAAGATTTAGGTTTTCCCGGAATTAATTTTTCACATTCGGTTACCTGTTCCAGTGGTTTACATGCGCTATTAAACGGTATGGCTTGGATTGGTTCTGGAATGAGCAAACAGTTTTTAGTGGGTGCTGCCGAAGCCCCATTAACAGCCTTTACTGTGGCACAAATGCAGGGTATGAATGTGTATTCGAATGAAGATTCAATTTTTCCGTGTCGCGCCATGGACATCTCAAAGCAAAGAAACACGATGGTTTTAGGCGAAGGCGCTGTTTCTTGTTTATTGAGTTCCGAAAAAACTTCGAATGATGCAGTTTGTGTGTCTGGCTATGGTTTTGCAGCCGAGCGATTGGAGAGTCCGACTTCATTAAGTAAATCGGGTTTTTGTTTGGTAGAGTCTATGGAAATGGCATTATGCGGTATCGAAAAGGAAAATATCGATGTCGTAATTACCCACGCGCCTGGAACCTTGCGTGGCGATGCGTCGGAATTGGCCGCTTTAGAAGCAGTTTTTGGAGAAAACAAGCCTTTTTTGGCAAACACAAAATGGAAAATAGGGCATACGTTTGGCGCCAGCGGTTTATTTAATTTGGTATTGGGCATGGAAATGCTTCGCAGGCAACAAGTGCCGTATCAACCCTTCTTAAATCAAGAGCTGCCCACGCAAGTACGTTCGGTATTACTGAATGCGGTTGGTTTTGGTGGAAATGCAGTAAGCGTGGTTTTATCTCGTGCTTAATTTCCTTTTTCTAGTTTGGTAACAAATTCGTAAACCAGATCGCTTTCATATCCGCGCCGCAATAGGTAGTCGCAACATTTTTTTCGTTTTTTGAGGACGTTTTTTTCAGTAGTCTGTTCAAATATCTTTGTGGCGGTTTTCTCGAAATTTTCCCTGTATTCTTGTTCTATTTCAGCTAGCGCCAGATTTATGACGGTGTGTGAAATGCCACGTTGTTTTAGTTCGGCGGAGATTTTATTTTTCCCCCAAGATTTTATTCGGCTTTTTCCCCGGGCAAAGGTTCGCGCAAAGCGTTCTTCGTTGAGGTAATTATCGGCGATGAGTTTTACAAGTATTTCATCTTGAACTTCGGCTGTGGCACCGAGTTCTCGGAGTTTTATTTTCACTTCAAAATGACAACGCTCCTGGTACGCGCAATACCGAGTAATTTTTTGCCATATTTCGCTCGTGATCGGATTCATTTCATGATGAATTTTTAGAGTAATGTCCTCATTTTATGGATTTTCCAACCGCGCATTTCGTCGGACTTTTAACCCTCTTTATCGATTAAATCGATTTCGCAATAATCAATTTAAAATCTGACGAATTTACTTCCTAATTTAAATTCCCTTTTTTTCTAGACAGCCTAAAAACAAAGCGAAAATAAATGATTTTGTATATAAATGCCCGTTGATTTATGATTTTGAAAAAATACGCCCCGATTTTTTTTATACTATTTTTCAGTTCTGTTTTTGGACAGAATATTGTTTGGAATTTTAATACTGCTGCTCCGAGTACCAACACTACCAGTAATTTAACGGTTGGAAATGTAACGCAGGGTAACGTAAACGGTGCAGTAACAATGTTATCCAATACTTCTGTTTCTTCGGGATATGCCGACGCATCAGGAGGAAACAATGCAGGAATAGCAGTACAAAACGGCGCTTTGAATACAGCAACTTCTAGTTATTTCGAGTTTGTTCTAACACCAGCTGCAGGCTTCACAGTTTCCTTGAATTCAATTTCATTTGGAATGCGTAGTACGGGTACAGGACCAGTTAACTTTGTAGTTCGATCAAGTAGTGACTCGTACGCAAGTAATCTAGCAAGCGGAACCGATTCGGCAAATTCAGCTTGGACATTGAAGTCGCCAACAACAACAACAGTAACGTCAGGTAATGGAACAGCAATAACCTTCAGAATTTACGGTTTTGGAGGAACGGGTGCAGAGGCAAATACCGCTCAGTGGAGAATCGACGACCTGCAACTAACAGTAACTGTAAATCAGGTTTTTGCACTTAATGGAAATATCGATGAAGCGGTTTGGGGGACGGCATTGGCAACATCTGCCGGAGGGCCAACACCTAGTTTTGGTGCATCTCACTCGATTAATGCGGTGTATTCCTATGGAGACGCAACGTATCTCTATTTCGCTATTGCCGGAAATGTACAAAGCGGAAATAGAATTTTATTGTTTATCGATTCGGCCACAGGTGGTTTCAACAATGGTTCATTCAACAGAACTAATGCGCCTTCAGGTGTAAATAATTGGAATTCAGGTACAACATTTGATGCGGGATTTAATGCCGACTATTGTGCGGTCATTGGTACGAACGGTTCGGGAACGTATTTTCTCGACTTGTTTACTTTGACCTCCGGAACAGGAAGTAACACCTTTATTGGTTCGGCAGGATCAGAATTTGGGATTAATGTAGACAACACTAGTCTAACCCGTGGATTTGAATTTCGAATACCGAAAACAGCACTAAATTATACAGCAAACCAAGAATTACAACTTTTTGCTGCTTACACCAGCGACGGTGGATTTTTATCGAATCAGTTTTTAACCCGCGCGAATTCTGGTGATGGAAGTTATGGATCAGGTTCCGTAGCTTTTGGTTCGGCAGCACCAAATCCGATCACGGTGCCTTACGTTTCACGTCAGACAGGTAACTGGGCCGACGCGGCTACTTGGCGATTGGGAACGGGTAATCCAACCAATGTGGGTATTTCCATCTTGAATAGTCATAACGTAACTGTAGCCGCTGCAGCTGGAAACATTAACGCATTGAACGTCAACACGGGAGGTACATTAACGATTGGTGGAACAAATACGCTTTCCTTCAACAACACCCAAACATTTACCAACGCTGGAACCACAACCTTTTCGGGCAGCGGTTTTATTACCATGGGTACCAACTCAACGCTGGCAAACAGCGGAACTTTAACAATGGGATCTGGTTCCCTCACGTTTGGAAACGCAGGTATTCTAAATCAAACAGGAACTTTCACGGCAGGCACTTCAACGGTAACTTTTAATGGTCAAGGTACCATTTCTGGAACTGTAGTAGCAAACAATATTACTGCCAACGGTCAGTTAACACTGAGCAACGCCGTTACTGTAAATGGCACATTACGTTTAAACTTAAATAGTTTTGTGGACGGTGCAAATTCTCCTACTTACGGAAGTGCATCGACTTTATTGTACAATCATGGCGGTGCATTTGCCATAAATCGCGGCAATGAATGGACGAGTGCAACCTCAGGCGCAGGTTTTCCAAATAATGTAACCTTATCAAACAACACCACTTTCAATATGAATTTGGGTACGAGTGCGTCTATAGGAGGCATCCTAACCGTTGATTCAGGAAGTATATTTAATTCCTTAGCAGGAACTTTAAATATTGCAGGAAGCGTTTTAAACAACGGTACTTTAAATACGGGAGCTGGCGGAGTTGTTTCTACCGGCACTGTTACCAACAACGGAAGCTTGGTGTTAAACGGAGATTTTACAACAGCTGCGAACTGGATTCAAGGAGCGTCGGCTACGCAAACCAATAATAGTCGTGCCGTGTTTTTCACAGGAACTGGGACATCTTTAATCACAAAGACAGGTGGTGGTACGGTTACCTTTGATTATTTGGTTTTGAATAAAACCGCAGGCAGTGTTCAACAAAGTACAGGAACCAATGTAATAGTGGGAGGTACAACTGGCGATGTACTGCAGTTAATTAATGCAAATACATACGATATTAATGGAAATTCCTTGACGATAAATGGTACGGGAACGGCCATAGGAATTTCAACAAACGCAACCGGACGTACAATTACTTCAACAGCAGCAAACGGCCAGTTGTTGATTAGCAACAGCAACAAAGCTGTAACGGGTACAGGCACTCTGATATTAGGTGCAAATGTTACCACTGTTCTAGCAACAGGTTTCGATTTTGGAGCTTCAAAAACGACAATAAACGGAAACCTACAATTAAATCCGGGTGGTTTTGTTAATAATACAAATGCTCCTATCTATACAAATACTTCTACTCTTATTTATAACAACAACTACAACGTGTTTGATGAATGGAGAGCAACGGGAACGACAGCTGGTTTGGGCGTACCTCAGAATGTAGTTATTAATTCGGGTTTTACCGTAAATATGCCAAATGCCGATAGAGGTTTAGCAGGTAACCTAACCGCTACGGCGGCGAATGCGGTTTTATCCATGAATGCAACTTCTGGGAATTTATTCGTTGGTGGGAATTTGAATTTTAATTCGGGAAACAGTTTTGTTGGAAACGGCCGTTCTGTAATTTTCCAAGGTTCTGCCAATCAAAATATCAACGTGGCCGCTGCGCCGGTACTTACGATTCCATCATTTACGATACAAAATGCTATTGCTGTAACCAGTAATGCTTCTCTAAATGTTTCTGCACCGACGGCAGGCGCTGCCATAACAATAACAAACGCAGGCGGAACTTTTACCTGGGGAGCCAATACATTAACTATTGGTACTTCTGGTGTTGCAAGTACGCTTGCCGGCGCGGGTTCTCTGGTTGGAAATGCCGCTGCAACACTTGTTTTACAAGGTTCAGGAAGTATTGGAACTTTGCGGTTTACAGAAACAACCCAGTTAGGGACTTTAACCATAAATAGAACGGCAGGAGCTGTTGCCGCTGTTTTGGGTAGCGCTTTGACGGTTAACACCGCTATGAATTTAACTGCTGGAATTCTTGATTTAAATACGAGCACGCTCACGTTAGGTGCAGCTGTAACTGCTGTTACCGGTGCTTCTTCTAATAACTTTATGATTACAGATGTATCAATAGGAGGAGCACTTCGCAAGAATTTCACTAACGGAACAGCCGTTTCGCGAAGTTTTACCTTTCCAATCGGAACTACTACAACACAATACACACCAGCATCATTTTCTTGTACAACCGGCGATTTTGCAACGGCAAATCTTACCATGTCGGTTGATAATGTTATCGATCCCAACAATGAATCAGATAGTTATATTACCCGTTACTGGCAAACTTCGGCTACTGGAATTACCAACGCTACCTTCGATTTTTCGGGAACTTATCTAGCTGGGGATGTTGTAGGTACACACACAAACATGTATTCGGGTAGATATATTGGCAGTACCGGCAATTGGATTATTGGCAATTTAGTTTGTAACCCAACTTGTACCAATACAGTATCGTTTACCGGATTAACCACTGCTGCGGGCGCGCTTTCAGGGACTACAAATACGTACACAGCAGGCGATATTTTCAGACGTGCGGAAATCAATGTATTGAATGCTTCTAATACATCAATAGCAACGGGGGCTACTTTTGCTTTCGGTTCTCAAAGTGCCGGAAACGCAGTGGACCAGACTTTTACCATCCAAAATTTAGGTTTGCAAACACTAAATCTATCGGCTGCAACGGTTACGGGAGCTGGTTTTAGCTTGTTCCTAAATTACAGCAGTACAGTTACCGGAGGCAGTTCAACGACCTTTACCATTCGATTGCTTGGAGATACTGTTGGATCTGTAAGTGGCTCTATAAGTATACCTAATAACGATATAACAGGCAGTGAAAATCCGTTTGTAATTAATTTTTCAGGAACCATAACTTGCTACCGAGCTACCAGTGAGAGTGCGGCAAAAGGTTCTTATGCTGCAGATGAAGTTTTAATTGATGGAAGAAGTTGGTTTTTGTCTGAAGCACTTATCGGAGATCAAACCAACGATTACAAAATTGGTACTAAATCGATTCGATTCCGCGCAGACGTAAATAGCGTTGCTGAAATGCTGGAAGATCAGTTGCTTGGAATTAATGCAGTTAGTTTTAATTACAGAAGATTTGGGACCGATGCCATTACGGCTACTTTTGTTGTTGAGTACAGCAAAGATTCGGGAAATTCTTGGATACAGTTAGGTGCGGCAATAACACCAACCGGTACTGTTCAAACGTTTAACCAAAGTTTACAACAGTCGGGTCCCGTACGTTTGCGCATCAAGTATAATTCGGGAACAACCAATCCCAACCATCAATTCAATATTGATGATCTAGAAATTTGCCCATTTAATCTTCCGGCAGAAATTGAGGTGTTTGGTAACCAAGCGAGTATTCAAGACGAATCAACTACTACAAGCTTACAAAATAATACAAAATTTAGTAATAGCTATTTTACGAGCGATGGTGTTATAACCAAAACATTTATCATTACAAACACGGGTACAGGAACATTAAGTTTGTCGCAACCTACTTTAACGGGAGCAAGTGAGTTTAGCATTTCAGCTTCACTCCCAGTAACCTCTTTAAACGCGGGACAAAGCACTAGCTTCTCCATCGCATTTTCAAGTACCACCGCAGGAGCAAAAATTGCTACAGTTTCAATTGTAAACAACGATAGCAATGAGAATCCGTTTAATTTCGATATTTCTGCTGATGCAAATAATTACAAACGGTGCGCGTTAACAGCCGTAACCACTATTGCACAGCAAACCTTTGAGACCTCACCGGCAAGTCCGGTTGTAAATTACACAGGCTCTGGTGGAACATTTGCTGTAACTGGTGGCACTGCATATGGCGATAACCGCATTACCACTACAAACAAATTCATTGGTGCTCAGAGCTATCAAGTAACTGGAGCCACGGCGGCCACAAACGTTTTGAGTTTTGATAATGTGGTCACAACGAATTATAAGAACATTAGCCTAACGTTTAATCTAGGTTTTTACGGAATAAGCAGCACACAAGGACTAGAAACGAGTGATGAGGTTCGGGTAGCTATAAGTACTGATGGAGGTACTACCTATGTTGACCAGATTTTAATTAGAGGAAACAACAATGCCTTGTTAGACATTAATACCTCGACAGTGGCAACTGGAACGAAAATTTATACTTTGGTTGGCAACCTAACTACTTTTGGGGCTCGTTCAAATTCAGTAAATGGATTGCCGCGAACGTATTCAATAACAAATATTGATGCGCCAACGAATCAAGTTCGCGTTCGATTTACAATCAAGACCAATACAAATAGTGGAAATGAAGTGATCGCTATTGATAATGTTGTAATTCAAGGACAACAAGAAAGTACGAAAACATGGATTGCAGGCGCCTGGGATACATCTGCGCCGAGCGATACAGATAAGATTATTATTGATGATGATTTTAATACGGGCGTTAGTGGAAGCTTGCAGGGCTGTGAATGTCAGATTAGTTCAGGACGAACGCTTACAATAGCTTCTAATACATATGCAGAAATTCAGAGTAATATTGTCAATAACGGGAACGCGATAATAATAGAAGATAGTGGTTCACTTATTCAGTACAATGATAACGCCGTTAATGTGGGCAATATTGAGATGACGAGAATTACATCTCCATATGAAGAATATGACTATGTGTACTGGTCGAGCCCAGTTACTTCAACTACATTTCAAGTGCCTTTTGATGGATGGCGATCAGACTATACTTTCGCATTCAATACAGCAGCATATGAAGATGTAAATGGGGATAGTTACGACGACAATGGCAATGCGTGGGTTAATGTTGCGTTTACCAGCCAAATGACTCCTGGGGTTGGATATGCTATTATGGCTCCAACCGATCTGGGAACCTATCCAACAACGGACGCAGTTGTTTTTTCAGGAAGTCCGAATAATGGACAAATTAGCTATACGCTGATGGAAAGTAATAATGTCGCGGATCTTTCGGATGATTACAATTTAGTCGGTAATCCCTACCCAAGTGCAATTTCAGCGGATTCCTTTATCAATGATAATTTAGCGAATTTCGAAGGCACCATTTATCTGTGGACGCATGTTGGAGATATTCAACCTAGTACAACCAATCCTGGTCCAGGTGGTTATAATTTTTCTTCGGATGATTATGCTATGTATAATTTAACAGGCGGAATAGGTGTTGGTACGGGTTCAGTTTCAGGTAGTACTACACCAAACGGATTCATTGCTGCAGGACAAGCCTTTTTTATTGAAGGTTCGAATGCTGGATCAATTGTTTTTCGAAATTCAATGCGTGGATTGGGATACAACAACCAGCAATTTTTTAGACCTGCCGAGTTGCCGCCAATGCCTTTAGGCGATTCCAATCAGGGAAAAATTTGGTTGAAACTGCATAATTCAGATGGTATGAGCTCACAACAATTAGTGGCTTTTTTACCTGGTGCCACAGACGATTTCGATAAAGGTTACGACGGGAAGTTTAATCCTGCAGGAGCGGCCTTGAATTTTTACTCTAGGATTAATTCAGAGTTCTATAGAATACAAGCTCTTGGAAACTTTACCGGCGATCATGTTGTTCCTTTAGGCTTTACCTCGGGAGTTTCAGGTCAAACGTACATTTCAATCGATCAATTTGAAGGTGTGTTTGTCGATGTTTCTATACCCATTTTACTATACGACGCTCTCTTAGATATACATCACGACTTACGTCTAGCACCGTACGGATTCATTGCAGAAATAGGAGCACAGAACAATAGATTTTATCTGAAATTTAATCAAGCTCCTCTGAGCATTTCTACTCCAGAACCTCACCAAGCTCAAGTCGATGTAGTTGCCACCAACAACCATTTACTTATAAAATCTGTACAAGATGTTATAAAAAACGTACAACTTTTTGACTTAAACGGACGGTTGTTATACGATATATACGATGTTGCTTCTGCTGAAGCTCAAATTGAAACTGCAAAATTTCAAACCAAGATTCTATTAGTAAAGATTGAATTAGAGTCTGGAATTGTTTCGACGCGAAAAGTAATAAAGCAGTAAGGTGTTTTTGTAACGGTTGAAACAATTAGATATCGGCTGCTTTGTAGTGTTTTTTTAAATTCTATTTTATTGACTTTCAATAAGTTAATTAACTAGTGAGCGAGGTTAACGGAGCTGTTTTTAAATAGTTTTCCCTTCTCGAATCAATTTTCTATGCGTATCCGTTAATGCACGCAAGTTTTTGTAATCAATCCATTTCTGACCTTGAACTTTGCGCATTAACGTATCGTAAAATCGCATGATGGTTACGTTGTACAAGGCTTTTGCCAAATGGTTTATTCCACGCGGAAATGCTCGCAAACTCATTGAAAAACCCGCCGTTTCGTATTTCATGTAATGCCAGTAACCTTCCGGCATATACAGCATTTCTCCGTGATTGAGTTCGCAAATATATCCCTCAGCATGCCTTAGCGCGGGGAATTTCTCAAAATCAGGATTATCAAAATCAATGTCTTCGCGCGAGATCAACGCATGCGGAACTTTATACAAGTATTTACTTTCAGACGGTGGGAAAATGATACATTTCTTTTTTCCATGAAAATGGAAGTGTAAAATATTGGCATAATCGATATCAAAATGCATAAAAACTTTTGCGCCAGCTCCACCAAAAAACAGCATTGGAAGTTGCTTCACTAAACGCAATCCGATATTTGGCCACTTAAAATCGTTTTGAAGTACCGGAACTTCTCTCATTAAGTTGTAAAGAAATATCCGGTAGTTAGTTGGTTTGGATTCCAGAAGCTGAATGTATTCCGACATTAACATGGTTGTGTGAGCTTCGTTGAAACCCTCCTCGTGAGACACCGGACGGTCGTCGTATAACGGGACCGTTTTAGAACCTGCCACGGAATTGATGTAGTTTAAACGCCACTTCTTGTATGCCGGCCAATCCTCTGTAAGTTTGGTCAAAACAACAGGTTTTTGGGCTTTGACGTAATTTTCGTAAAAGTCTCGCTTCGAAAGCGTCTCAAATCTTGGAATTTCTTTAAGTAAAATTCCGCGCGTAGTAACAGTCATCAATATAGTAACATACAAATCAGAACGACAAAAATAAAATCATCCTAATTTGTTCGAAGCAATTTTAACAAAAACTAAACGCTTACGCCTCCGATTTTCGTTTTGAAGCGGCTTCAATATTGCGCTCTATTTTATGCTCTGGTCGAGTCCATTTGGGTTTTTCTCCTAATGCAACGTATTCAGAGTCAGAAGCCTCAACTGTTTTAGGCTGACTTTTCTTTGCAAAAGGTTTCATCGGAATCAAACCTAATGCGTCGAACATTTTCATATCCTCGTTCACATCCGGATTTGGCGTTGTAAGTAACTTGTCGCCTGCAAAAATCGAGTTAGCTCCAGCGAAGAAACACAAAGCCTGACCTTCGCGCGACATTTCTGTTCGACCTGCCGACAAACGTACCTGTGTTAGTGGCATTACAATTCGTGTCGTAGCAACCATTCGAATCATTTCCCAAATTTCAACTGTCTTCTGATCTTCCAAAGGCGTTCCTTCCACAGCAACTAGTGCATTAATTGGTACCGATTCCGGTTGCGGATTTAAGCGCGCCAAAGCCAGTAACATTCCGGCTCGGTCGTCGACACTTTCTCCCATACCAATAATACCACCGCTACATACGGTTACATTGGTTTTGCGAACATTGTCGATTGTTGCCAAACGATCCTTAAAATCGCGTGTGGAAATAATTTCTTTATAGTATTCTTCCGAAGAATCTAAATTGTGATTGTATGCATATAAACCAGCTTCGGCTAATCGCAAGGCCTGATTTTCAGTAATCATACCCAAGGTGCAACAAACTTCCATGTCGAGCTTGTTGATGGTACGTACCATTTCCAAAACCTGATCGAACTCTGGTCCGTCTTTAACATTACGCCAAGCTGCGCCCATACAAACACGCGAAGAACCCGATGCTTTGGCGCGTAATGCCTGTGCTTTTACTTGGTTAACCGACATTAAATCGTTACCTTCGATATCGGTATGGTATCGTGCGGCCTGCGGACAATACCCACAATCTTCAGGACATCCGCCCGTTTTGATCGATAACAAGGTACTAACCTGAACTTTGTTGGGATCGTGAAATTCACGGTGAATGGTTGCCGCTTCGTACAGCAAATCCATCATCGGTTTGTTGTAAATCTCTAAAATCTCCTCTTTAGTCCAATCGTGTCTTAACTGCATAGCTCGGTAATATTAGCGTTCAAAAATACACAATACTTTTTACTAGAACGCAACTCCTTCGACGCTTAACAGCGCTGCGAAACGCGATTTTTAAACCAAATTGCTGTAAATGAAGCTCGGAGATACTATCGACTGCACCTATTTTAACGTGAATTCCAATAAATCGTTTGGTTTTCAATGTATAACGGATTCGTAATGAGTTGATTCCCTGCTTACATGTTTAGTTTGGTGATTAACCAAATAGTAGCGTTTCCAATTTTATAAGATTCACTTTTTTTGAAATAGTACAAATAAAAAAGCCGCAAACAAACGCTGCGGCTATTAAACTAAAGTAAGATGAATTAATCGACAATGTTGATGTTTTCTACTTTTCCTTTCCAATATTGCATCAAACAAAACGATACAATAAGTGAGGTTGCTACCGACTCAAACAACAAGCCCGTACAATAATTGTAAATGCTTGCTTTACCTCCGCCGAATAGAAATGCATCGGAAAGCGACTCTAAATAAACTTCGCCGCCTTTGAAATAGATGTAAGTTAATAACGCGCTCACACTTAAAATGGCTCCTACCATCGAAGTGGTAATTGCCGCCAGTAAATTGGTATTGTACCCGCGAACACCCGAAACTATATTTTCACGAAGGGTTTTGTTAACGCCGTAAATAACAATGAAGAGGTTTAAAACCCGCAGATAAAATTCTCGCGACAAGCCCAAAGCTTCCATCAACAAGAAGTAAATTCCTATTCCTAGGAAAATCAGAACACCATTTCCAATCACTCTTTTCGTATTCATATGCAACGATTTTTAGATTAGACGTTATTTTCCATCTAAAGGTAATTAAAATAAATCTTCCAAAAGATTGATTTTCTTTGTTTTAAGAGAATTTTAATTTTAAAGAAACGAAGATTTTGTTTTTAGGCGCTTTTGCGGAAGAATTAAAGTTGTTGTAAATGCTCCGATTTGCACCTTTTTAGTGGATGCCTTTTTCATTGAAAACCGCGAACGAATCGTCGGCGTCTTGTTCGAGCGCTTTTTTAAGTTGTTCTAAAGATTCAAATTTCGCTTCGGCACGGAGGTATCCTAAGCAATAGGTGGTAATGGTTTTGCCGTATAAGTCGCCCTCAAAATCGAAATAGTAGATTTCGATGGTTCGGGTTTGACCGCCCACAGTGGGGTTGGTACCTATCGACATCATTCCTTTCACCATTTGGCCATCGATTTCAGAAATGACAGCATAAATTCCTAAGCCGGGAACTAATTTGTGGAAGTCGGTTATTTCGATATTAGCTGTTGGATAGCCAATGGTACGACCCAGTTTTTTTCCGTGCACTACCGTTCCGGTAAAGTCGTACGGGCGCCCCAATAATTTCTCGGCTAGTGCAACCTGTCCGGAAAGCAGCGCTGTTCGAATTTCGGTTGAACTAATCGTAAGCGCATCGACGGTTTGTTGCGATAATTGCTCGACCTCGAAGCCGTATTGTGCGCCAAATCGCTGTAAATCGGAATAATCGGCCTGACGTTTAGCACCAAAACGATGGTCGTAACCCACGAGCATTTTCGAAACCTGCAGTTTATCAACAAGAAGTTGTTTCACATACGTTTCGGCATCGAGTTCAGAAAAAGCGGCGTCAAACGGCTGAACAATGAGGTAATCGATTCCCAAATCGGCAATAGCGGCTTGTTTTTCTTCGATAGTTTGCAGCAAATACATGGGTTCGTTGGGTTTTAGAACCATGCGCGGATGTGGATGAAACGTGAGAACAGCCGAAGCCAAACCCTGCGCTTCTGCCTCGGAAGCAATTTGCGATAAAATGGCCTGATGCCCGAGATGTACACCGTCGAAAGTGCCCACAGTTAGCAACAACGGTCGGGTACTCTGAAATTCAGCAATCGAAAAAAATGTTTGCACAGCTCTAAAATTACCGCAAAAGTAAAAGTTTAGAATTACATGAGCGACTTAAATATTTGTGAATGTCTGAATTGACTGATTTTGTGGATGATGTAAGCAAAAAGGCAGCTTTTTTGTTCGTTAATGATTTTATTTTAAGTGGGCGCTGCGCGGATGATGTGTCGTACTAATTGATAAAGCTCTAAAAAAGCGTCTGTTTTTTAACATACGTAATATTGCAATATTACCACGTATAATTATCTGAAAAATAGTTTTTTTAAACTAAAAAAACGAGATTTTAAAAAATAACTTTCCAAGTATTTTAAACAACGTATTTTCGGTAACGATACCCGCGGCCGTGATGGCAGTGGAAATGAAAGCGCAGCGGCTGCGCGTGACGGCGTTTTTTGCACAGCGACCAACGGAAGCTGCGCAAAAAGCTGCCGAAACCCAGGCCGCGCGATTTTATTGCAACGAACAGCGCGAAATGCCGCCCAAAGCATACAAAACGCTATTTTAAAAGCCTTGGCATTTTAAGATAAGTCATCGGGAAAATTTACCTCGCGCGAAACCTGCCGACTTTGTATCTTTAACGCCCATGATTTCGAAAGCAACCATAGATAAAGTTTACGATACCGCGCGCGTCGAGGAAGTAATTGGCGACTACGTGCAATTAAAGCGTGCGGGCAGTAATTTCAAGGGTTTGAGTCCGTTTTCTAACGAACGCTCGCCTTCGTTTATGGTTTCGCCGGTAAAGCAAATTTGGAAAGATTTCTCGTCGGGAAAAGGCGGAAATGTCGTTGCATTTTTGATGGAACACGAGCATTTTACCTATCCGGAAGCCATTCGGTATTTGGCAAAACGCTATAACATTGAGATTGAGGAAACGGTTGAAACCGAGGAAGAAAAAGCCTCGGCCGATGTGCGCGAGAGTTTGTATTTGGTTTCGGAATACGCTAAAAAGTATTTTGAAACGCAATTGCACGAAACCGAACAAGGTAAAGCCATTGGATTAACCTACTTTAAAGAGCGCGGTTTTACGACCGATACCATAAAAAAGTTTGCTTTAGGCTACCACCCCGACGGTTATTCGACCTTTAGTGAAGCTGCGAAGAAAGCAGGTTACAATCCGGATTTTCTGGTGGGAACCGGGCTGAGTATCGCGCGAGATAACGGCGAATTGATTGATCGCTTTCGCGGAAGAGTCATGTTTCCGATTTTAAGTATGTCGGGTCGGACGCTCGGTTTTGGAGGTCGGATTCTGACGAACGACAAAAAAGCGGCCAAATATTTGAATTCGCCAGAAAGCGAAATTTACTATAAGAGCAAGGTTTTATACGGCATTTTTTATGCGAAGCAAGCTATTGCCAAACAAGATTTGTGCTATTTGGTAGAAGGATATACCGACGTGATACAAATGCACCAAGCGGGAATTGAAAATGTGGTTTCGAGCAGCGGAACGGCACTTACTTCGGAACAAATTAGATTGATAAACCGACTCACCAAAAACATTACCGTTTTGTTTGACGGCGACGCAGCCGGATTGCGAGCAGCTTTGCGCGGCATTGATTTAATTTTGGAGGAAGGAATGAATGTGCGCGTTTGTTCGTTTCCCGACGGAGAAGATCCGGATAGCTTTGCAAGAAAGAATTCGAAGGAAGACATTGAAGCGTACTTTGCCGCAAATGCGAAAGATTTTATTCGGTTTAAGGCGTCGTTGCTTATGGCAGAAGCGAAAAACGATCCGATTAAGAAAGCTGATTTGATTCGCGATATTGTTCAGAGTATTTCTAAAATTCCCGACCGAATTCAGCGGGAAATTTATGTGCAGGAATGTGCGCAGATCATGGAAATTTCCGAACAGGTTTTGGTGAGTACACTGGCACAAATGCTGCAAAAAGACTTGAAGGAGAGTTTTAAAAAGCAGCAAAACCAAAATCAGCCGCTCGAAGTAGTAAAAGCCGAAAATACTAGCACATCGGATAAAGTTAGTGAACTTGAGATTTTGGAGAAGAAGATCATAGAATTGTTGCTGCTGTACGGAACAGAGGAAGCTACTTTCGAAGATTACATATTGGAAACGACGGAAAACGGCGAGGTAGTTGAAAAGCAAATTTTCACTCAGGCGAAAGTGTACGAGCGTATATTCTTGAGCTTGCAACAAGATGAGATTCAGTTTAGCTCACCTTTTTTTAACGCTATCTATGATGTTGTTTTAAGCAAATTAGTTTCTAATGAAAATTTGGATCCAAGTACATTGACATCAGAATTAGATAAGGAACAGAGTGAGTTTATTACAAGCATGATCTTCGGAGATGAAAAATACAAACTCTCAATGCGTTGGATTGAAAAAAATGTTTTCGTTCCTACGAAATTGGAGAAAATGCCTAAAGAAGTTGATGATACGATTTTAAGATTGAGGAAATTGCTTGTAAAGCAGGTGATTAATGATTTCTTGATACAGATAAAAGAGAGCAACAATATGGCGACCGAGGAAATGATTACAAATTGTATTCAATACAAGGAGTTGGAAATGTTCATTTCAAAGCAACTAAATCAAATTCACTAAAAGGCACCGGTAATTTTATAAACCTTTATCTAGGTATTAGCATGTTTTTGCAAATCAGAATCAAATTCTAAGATGGTTTTAAAGATATTTTTTAAAGACTAATTTTTGACGTTATTGTATCGGTAAAAGATGAATGCCGTGAAAAATTTTTAATGACAGACTTTCTATCGCGATCCTATCTTATTTTAATTAAAATATAGATTAGAGTACGTTTCTAAACCATCATACAAAGTTCTTTCTGGCTCGATGTTAGAAAGGCTAATGAAGTTTTAAATATTGAAAGGGGAGTTTAAAAAATCTCCAGTTTTTTTGCTTTGCCAACCAAATCAACCAAGTTGGTTACGTCTAGTTTGTTCAGCAAGCGCAATTTATAGGTACTGATGGTTTTTTCGTTCAAACTGAGAAGTTTCGAAATTTCATTGTTCTTTTTTCCTTGGCTGAGGTAGCGCAAAACTTCGACTTCGCGGGTAGACAATTTGCGGTAAATGCGTTCCGATTTGTTTTGCTTGGCTATGAGCGACAGTTTTTGAAGCAGTTTTTCGTTAAATCGGTGTTGACCGCCACGAGCTAAAAGTATGGCCGCGGCAAGGTCGTCTAAACTGCGCGACTTATTTAAAAACGCACTTACTCCTGCTTTAATGGCATTGGGCGTATAAATTTCTTCGGATAAATTGGTGAAAGCAATAAAACGCGTTTCGGGAAATTGCTTCACTAAAAGCTTAATTTCGTTGATACTTTTTAACGCATCGAGTTCTAAGTCGAAAACCAGCACATCGATATTTTTAACCGACAAAAGGGGTTCTACCTGGAGGAAATTGCTGATGTTATCAACGATTTGAATTTGGGGATGTTGCGAAAAATAGGCGTTTAAACCTTGGTGAACTACTGGATGATTATCGGCAATGGCAATTGAAATCGACGTGGCTTCGTTCATGGTTCAAGTGTCGTTTTATGTTTTTAAGAACATTCGCTTTTATTATTTTTTAAAGTGAGCAGGTATTTCACAAACCGGAATCGGGTTCATTTTGTGTTGATTAGCGTTGTTTAAACGTTTGTAAATGGCAAAAACAGTGGCTTGACGTTCAGTAAATGTGCTCGGATCGTGTGCTGATCCGGATGTTTCCATAGCCCATTCGAGCTCGTCGTAGCTGGCGCCAAGCTGATCTTCGTCGGTACGGCTGTCGCCAAACAATCCGTCGGTCGGAGCAGCTTCTAAAATTGAATTCGGAACGCCCAGCACGCGGCCCAAGGCGTAAACTTCTGATTTGTACAAGTCGGCAATCGGACTCACATCCACGCCGCCGTCGCCGTATTTGGTGTAAAATCCTACTCCAAAATCTTCGACTTTATTTCCGGTACCTGCCACTAAACTGTGGGTGAGTCCGGCGTAATAGTACAAGCTCGTCATGCGTAAACGCGCGCGGGTATTGGCAAGGCTGAGATCGACTGTAGCTTGATCATCGGTTTGGGTTACGGCCGATTTAAAACTTTCAAAAACCGGAGTTAAATCAACCAATTGTCGGGATACGTTTGGATATTTCTGAATAAGGGCATCAATGTGTTCAGCGGCGCGATTTACCTGCGATTCGTGCTGATGAATAGGCATTTCCAAGCAATAAACAGGCAAGCCAGTTCGTGCACAAAGTGTTGAGGTTACCGCCGAATCGATTCCGCCAGATACGCCCACAACAAATCCGTTAACTTTGGCGTTCTTGGCATAGTCGAGCAGCCATTTCGAAATGTAATCGGCAACAGCTGCCGCTTGAGGCGTAGAAATTTTTGACATCATCAGTTTCCTTTAGTTCGAAGCAAGTATCTTTGCACGTTTTTACGTACCGTGCTTCGCAAAAGTACACAAGGAAAATCACTGTATCCAATTTATGAAGGCATTGAAATACAAGTTTGTTATAATTTTAGCATTTGTTTGCAGCTCTTTGCTGTTTTTTTCCTGTTCGGAGAAAGCAAAAGTTGAAGAAGCTATTCAAGAACAGCCCGTTGCGCTACAACTCGTGCGTTTCGATAAGCAGTTTTTCGAAACGCCTGTCGCTAAACTTCCGGAATTAAAGAAAACATTTCCCGATTTTTTCCCAGCCGATGTTCCCGACAAAGAGTGGATTGAAAAAATGACTAATCCGCTGTGGCGCGAATTGTATGGCGAAGTACAGAAAACGTTTCCCGATTTTAAGGAAGAGTTGCAGGAAATTAAAGACGTTAAAGCGCGAATAAATTACTATTTCCCTGAAGAAAAATCCAAGAATCCGGAAGTAATCACGATGATTTACGAGATGGATCCTTCCACGAAAGTGTTGTACACCGATAAAGTTATTATCATATCTTTGGAGATGTATTTGGGGAGAAACCACAGATTTTACGAATTCCCAGAATACCAACGTGCTAATTTTGAAAAATCGCAGCTACTGCCCGATTTAGTGAGTGCGTTTGCTGCCACGAAAATACCCATCGACAAGAGCAAAACGTTTTTGTCGAAAATGATCGATGCCGGAAAAGAATTGTATCTGAAAGATTTATTGCTTCCCGAGACGGCCGACAGCACCAAAATTGGATATACCGATTTACAACTTAAGTTTTGCCAAGAAAACGAAGCCTACATTTGGAAGTTTTTTATTGAAGAAAAGCTGTTGTACGATACCGATCCAAAGTTGGGACCTCGTTTCATAAATCCTGCGCCCTTTTCAAAGTTTTATTTGGAAATCGACAATGAAACGCCAGGTAGAATTGGCACTTGGGTAGGTTGGCAAATTGTTCGCGCTTACGCGGAAAAGAATAAAGTGCCCGTTCAAAAATTATTGCTAATGGACGCCGACACTATTTTTAAAGAATCGAAATACAAACCCAAACAAGATGAGTAAGAAATCGGATATCGTATTAGAAATTGAGCTGGATGAAAACAACGTTCCTGAGAAATTAGCGTGGACAGCCAGCGACGGCGGCATCAATAACGAAGAAGCAAAAGCGTATTTACTTTCGGTTTGGGATTCGAATGCGAAAGAGACCCTACGTATTGATTTGTGGACCAAAGACATGCCTGTGGATGAGATGAAACAGTTAATTCACCAAACTTTAGTGGGCTTAACCGATACGTATTTGCGCGCCACAGCCGATGAATTAATGGCCGACACCATGAGGCAATTCACGGATTATTTTGCAGAGAAATTGAATTTGAAAAAAGCCCCTAATCAGTAATCCGGGGCTTTATTTTTATAGTTGACTCCATTCAATAGCACCTGGCGATGCTGAAATAATCTTGCTCTTTGAAATGAAGATCTTGAAAGGAAAATACCTTACAGATTTAGGAGTAAAAGGTAACTTGGTAGAATCTACACTATATAGTTGAAAAGGATAATTTTTATAAGTAGTGTGTTTTTTTACTACAGAAGGACTTTCAAAAGATATAAATATCAATTCCTGATTCTTAAATTTCGCTTTGTACTTAGCAAAAGAGTCTAATTCACTTAGGCAGCTAGAATTGCTTGTTTTGAAAAAATGAATATTGTAAAACTTTGTAGAATCAACATTAATTTTACTTGTAGCGCTGTCACGATCAATTAAAATAAATTGGTTGGAAGTTAAATTATATTTATTCGATAGTGTTTTAAATTCTTTGAATTTTTGAAGAATACCAAACAAGATGGTAAAAGCTACCAACACGAATACAACAATGCCTCCTATTATGAATATTTTTGACTTTTTCATTTAATTTAATATATCGTTGCTACCGCGACACAGCTAATTGCTAAGGAGTGATAACATCCTATTCCAACTCTGCCTCTGGGTCCTAATAAACCAAAGATAGTGGTTATCTCGTTAATTGCATTACAAATTGAATTGCAAGTCGGATCATCAGTGGAAACAGTAATAACACAATTCATGCACTCACCCCAACTACAAGCGATATTTTGTTCACTAGTGCATGCAGCAATTAGCCGAACTGAATCCGTGGTTATTACAGGGCAAAGATCATTTCGGATATAAACTCGGTCTTCAATTTCAGTTTCTAGGAATTTTTTCCATGAAACAATCTCAAGAACGTATATTTCCGCTTTAACAACTTCAGTAATTCATTATGCATTTGAACAAATGCATTAGGATTATGTAGCGCTGCTATTGCGCCATTTAAATGTGGGGCATATATTACTATTTTTAAATCCCTACATAACTTCCTCGATCGTAATTTGTAATGTAACATTTTTCGACAAAAGAACTATTAAATTTTTGTCACAGCAAACAAACGGCGTTGGATTGTTAATTTTTACCGCTATAAGAAGAGAAATGATTAGTCTTCTTAAAGATGAAATGGCTCTAGACATAAGTTTGGTAGTGCAACGATATTCCTTGAACAGTTTATCCACCAAATTTTAGTAGGCTTAACCGATACGTATTTGCGCGCCACAGCCGACGAATTAATGGCCTATACCATGAGGCAATTCACAGATTACTTTGCCGAGAAACAAAATTTGAAAGGCGGGGTAAATTAGTGTTTTACCAAAGAGGGTCTTCTTTAAAAAGATCTTGATTTAACTCATCTATGTACGCCAGAATTTCTTCCCTGCCGCGTCCGGTTTCCGATGAGGTTACAAAGTAGGGAGGAAGCTCTGCCCAATTTTCAGCAAGCATTGCCTTTTGGTAGTTTTTTACGGCTTGATCAACCTTGGTCACTCCAATTTTATCCGCTTTCGTAAAAATCATGATGAACGGAATTTGCGATTCGCCCAAATACGTAAAAAATTCTAAGTCGATTTTTTGTGGTTCTAAGCGAATGTCTATCAATACAAAAGCACAAACCAATTGTTCGCGCGTTTCGAAATAATCGGTTATGAATTTCTGAAACGTTGCCTTTACCTTCTTCGAAACTTTCGCATAACCATAGCCCGGTAAATCTACCAAAAACCAATTTTCATTGATTTTAAAGTGATTGATAAGCTGCGTTTTTCCCGGTTTAGCCGAAGTTTTTGCCAAGGATTTATTGCCCGTAAGCATGTTAATCAACGACGATTTTCCAACGTTCGAACGTCCGATGAAGGCATATTCGGGAATGCGTTCCGGCGGACATTTAGCAGCCTCCGAATTACTGATGACAAATTTTGCGCTCGTAATTTTCATTAGAAGTTATGCGACTTCAACCAATTGTACATCAGTTTATTAAATTCGTCTGGATGTTCCATCATTGCGGCGTGTCCGCATTTGTCAATCCAAAACAACTCAGAGTTTGGAAGTAGTTTATTGAATTCTTCTGCCACTTCAGGTGGAGTCACCTTATCGTTCTTGCCCCAAATAATGCAGGTGGGTAAATGCATCTTTGGTAAATCTTTTGCCATATTATGACGAATGGCGCTTTTCGCGATGGTAAGTGTTTTAATCAGTTTTATCCGATCGTTCGCAACATTATACACTTCGTCAACAATTTCAGGAGTAGCAATTTTTGGATCGTAAAAAACGTCTTCCGCTTTTTTCTGGATATAATCTCTGTCGCCTCGACGCGGATAACTGTCGCCCATAGCGTTTTCATACAAGCCTGAACTTCCGGTTATTACCAAGCCAGCCATTTTTTCAGGATACAATTTTGCATGATACAAGGCAATGTGTCCGCCAAGGGAATTTCCAAGCAAAATCACACGATCCAAACCTTTATACGTAATAAAATCTTTCACAAACTTTGCAAAAGCACGCACATTCGTTTTCAAAATATTCTGCGTGTACAAAGGCAATTCCGGAATTAAAACATGGTAACCCTGTTGCGGAAAAAACTCGGCAACACCATCAAAATTGCTCAATCCGCCCATTAACCCGTGTAAAATAATAATCGGACGGCCCGATCCGGCTTCGAAATATTTAAACTTCCCTTCTTTCTTAATCGCTTCTTGCATGAACAGTCGGTTATTGGTAGGCTTTTAATTCTGGCAAATATAAGCGATTTACAGGAACATCAATTTTCATTTATTCCCACCACAGTATTTCCCCGTAAACCTCAATAAATGCTCGTTTTTTTAAGAAACGAGATTGTTAAAATGACACAACTTATTAACAATGTGGGAAATTTTGGGAGTGAGTGGGAATTTATTATTTACTTTTGCTTGAACTGTTTTTTAAGGCTAAAGTGTTGACACCCATTATAGGTACATACGAATGTAAGATAGACGACAAAGGTCGGCTGCTCATTCCTTTGGCTTTAAAGAAGCAATTGGCCATCAACGATGGTTTTGTATTGAAACGATCAGTATTTCAACCCTGTCTGGAGCTGTATCCGATGGCTGAGTGGAATGCCATGATGTCAAAAGTCAATAAACTCAACCGTTTTGTGAAAAAGCACGACGATTTTATTCGTCGCTTTTCGGCTGGCGTACGCTTAACCGATATCGATGTAAACGGACGTTTGTTGATTCCCAAAGATTTACAAGGTATTGCTCAAGTCAAAAAAGACATAGTCTTATCGAGTGCAATCAAGATTATTGAGATTTGGGACAAAGACACGTACGAAAAAGTAATTGCAGATACCGCTGTGGATTTTGCGGATCTAGCCGAAGATGTGATGGGGAATTTGAACGATGGAAGTGATGGATTATCATAATGCCGTTTTACTCGAACAAACAGTTGCCGGGCTTGCTATTAAACCCGACGGCGTTTACGTGGACGTAACTTTCGGTGGCGGCGGACATTCGCGCGAAATATTAAAACACCTCGGGCCGAACGGAAAATTGTTCGCATTCGACCAAGATGAAGACGCTTGGGAAAACCGAATCGACGACGAACGTTTTATGCTAGTGCCACACAACTTCAGACATTTAAAACGATTTTTAAGATTTCATGGAATTACTGAAGTCGATGGAATTTTAGCCGATTTGGGTGTTTCGTCTCATCAGTTCGACGTAGCCGAACGCGGATTCTCAACTCGTTTCGACGCCCCGCTCGATATGCGTATGAGCAAAAGCAACTCAAAATCGGCGTATACCGTAATCAACGAGTACGAAGAGAAAGCACTAAAACATATTTTGTTGGAATACGGCGAGTTAAAATCGGCTCCGGTCATGGCACGAACCATCGTACACCACCGAAACCCAAATCCGATTGCCACTACCGAGCGCTTAAAAGAAGTGCTACGCCCGTTTTATCCAGCACATAAAAGCCATAAAATCTTAGCTCAAGTATATCAAGCCATTCGAATTGAGGTGAATGAAGAAATCGATGTGCTTCGAGAAATGCTCGAACAAGCCGTTGATGTGTTGAAGCCTGGCGGACGCTTATCGGTGATATCGTATCATTCCTTGGAAGATCGTCTGGTAAAACGACTCATCAAAAACGGTCAGTTTGAAGGCGAACCCGAACGCGATTTCTTTGGAAACTTTCAAGTGCCGCTAAAAGCAATCGGAAAGCTAATTGTTCCCGATCAAGCCGAATTAGAAGCCAATAGTCGTTCGCGCAGCGCCAAACTTCGAATTGCAGAAAAAGTTCAAATCGCAAAAAAATGAAAGGGAGTGTTTACAATATCATCAAGGCGCGCTTTCTAGTCAATGAACACGCGACTCGAAATTGGGTATTTATTACCTACCTGATTGTTTTGGCTATGATTATGATTTGGAATACCAATCGTTACGAACAAAAAATCATCCGAATCGCCGAATTGAGTTCCGAAGTGAAAGAACTGCGTTCGGAGTTTGTAGATCGGAAATCGCAATTGATGAAACTCAAAATGGAATCGACTGTATCACAAAAGATGGAACAACGCGCCATCTTTCCTTCATCGGTTCCGCCAGTAAAAATAAAAGTCTTAAAACCAACCGAAAAAAAGTGGTTTGAAAAACTATGGGAGTAGAACCTAAAAATAATAATTACAGATTGTACGCTGTGATCGCAGGAATGCTGATCGCCGCGATTTGTATTGTTATTAAACTCACCAACATTCAGTGGGTTGAAGGAAACTACTACCGAAAAATCGCTAAAGAGAAAAGTGTAAAAACTTTTGTTATTCCTGCAAATAAAGGAAACGTTTATTCTTCCGACGGTAGTTTGCTCGCTACTTCGGTTCCGAATTATACCATTCGATTCGATGCGATGGCGCCTTCCAAAGCCGATTTCGACAAGGAGATCGGACCATTGGCTGCGGCGCTTTCCAAAAAGTTCCGAAAGCCAAAATCCGAATATCTGGCAAAGTTTCTGAAAGCACGGCGTACGGAAAATCGCTATTTGCTTGTTGAAAAAGGACTTTCGTATACCGATTATATGGAAGTGAAAAGTTTTCCGCTCTTCAATAAAGGAACTTATAAAGGCGGAATGATCGTTGATCAAAAGACTGTTCGCGAACATCCCATCGGTAAAATAGCCGAACGAACCATTGGTTACGAGCGTGTCGACGGCGACGGTCAGGCGAGAAATGCCGGCATTGAAGGGGCGTTTTCACGTTATTTAAACGGGAAAGACGGTAAGGTTCTCAAACAAAAAATCGCAAAAGGACAATGGAAACCCATTCGCGATAACAACGAAATTGAACCACAAGATGGCTACGACGTTATCTCCACAATCGACGTTTACATTCAAGATATTGCACATCACGCCCTTTTAAAACAGCTCGAACATTATAGTGCCGATCACGGTTGTGTGGTCGTTATGGAAACTAAAACCGGCGATGTAAAAGCGATTTCAAATTTAGGACGCGATTCGCAAGGAAATTATTACGAGAAATTAAATTATGCCGTTGGCGAGTCGCACGAACCGGGATCGACCTTTAAATTACTGGATTTGATTGCCTTACTTGAAGATGAAAAAGCCGATACGAGTTCGGTATACGACAGTAACGGAGGTGTGATTTCGTATCGTGGAAAATTGGTAAAAGATTCGAAAAAAGGCGGTTATGGTAAAATTTCGCTAGCACGTGGTTTCGAGGTGTCCTCAAATACCGTTTTGGTTCAAGCCGTTTACAAGGCATATAAATCCGACCCAAAGCAGTTTGTTGACCGTATTTACGATTATAAATTACATAAACCATTGGGTTTACCCTTTGCGGGAGAAGGCAGACCGGTAATTCGCACGCCCGACGATCCGAAATGGTCGGCAATTTCACTTCCGTGGATGGCATTTGGTTATGGAGTTGCTGTAACGCCGCTTCAAACACTAACGCTGTACAACGCCGTGGCCAACAATGGCGAAATGGTTAAACCACAATTTGTGAAAGAAATTCGTGAGTGGAACCGCGTGATTAAAAAATTCGATAAAGAAATTATTCATCCGAAAATTTGCTCTGATAAAACCATCGACAAATTACATGCAGTGCTAGAAAACGTAGTAAAACGCGGAACGGCAAGCAGCTTGTATTCGAAAGATTTTTCCATGGCAGGAAAAACGGGAACCGCTCAAGTAGATTACAACAAAGGAGAAGGAAACCTGTATTACACCTCTTCGTTTGTGGGTTACTTCCCAGCCGATAATCCAAAATACTCCTGCATTGTTGTCGTACACAAGCCTAATGTGGCGAAAGGCTATTACGGTGCCGACGTTGCTGGCCCAGTTTTTAAACGAATTGCCCAAAAGATTTTCACCGATTCGCCAACGATGAACAAAATCAAAGGATTGCAAGGAAAATCTAAAAAAGTCGAGCAAGCCTACGAAACGTATATCGCAAAAAGTGCCGACGATCTCAAGCGCATTCCTAACGTAAAAGGTATGCCCGGTATGGATGCAGCGGCACTTTTAGAAAATTTAAAATTGAAAGTTCGCGTTCGCGGAATCGGAAAAGTGAAAAAACAATCGATTCCACCAGGCGAACCTCTAAAGAAGAACGAAACTATAATATTGGAATTGTCGTGAAAGTATTGAAAGACCTCTTATATAAAGTTAGATTGGAGTCGGTTATCGGAACAACAAGTGTTCCGGTTCAATCGCTTACTTTCGATTCGCGACAAGCACAAGCCGACTCGCTTTTCTTTGCCGTTTCTGGAACGAAAACCGATGGGCACAACTTTATCGACCAAGTAATTGCCAACGGTTGCCGCGCAATTGTGTGTGAACGAGCTCCCGAAAATATACAGCCCAACGTTTGTTATGCTGTGGTAGGAAGTACAACTGAAGCCATGGCGCAGGTAGCGGCAAATTTTTACGATAATCCGTCGCAACAACTCAAATTAGTTGGTGTTACCGGAACCAATGGCAAAACTACCGTTGCTACGCTCTTGCATCAGTTGTTTCAGCGTGCAGGTTATAAAACAGGTTTGTTATCTACGGTTAAAATTGTGGTCGATTCGCAAGAATTTCCAGCTACGCATACAACTCCAGATTCTATTTCGATAAATAATTATCTACGTCAGATGGTAGATGCGGGCGTCGACTACTGTTTTATGGAAGTGAGTTCGCACGGGATCCACCAAAATCGAACCAAAGGTTTGCGATTTGCAGGAGCTATTTTTACCAATTTGTCGCACGATCACCTCGATTATCACAAAACTTTCAGCGAATACCGCGATGTAAAAAAGAAATTCTTTGATGAATTAGACCGCGATGCTTTTGCCTTAGTGAATATTGATGATAAGAACGGAAACATCATGTTTCAAAACACCGTTGCCGCTCAGCGTACGTATGCACTAAAAACCTTCGCCGATTTCCGAGCACAAATTCTTGAAAATCAGATTGGCGGACTACTCTTAAAAGTAAATAGCAAAGAGGTTTGGGTGAAACTAATCGGGTCGTTTAACGCCTATAACATTCTTGCCATTTACGGAACTGCTGTGCTGCTTGGCATGCCCGACGATGATGCACTCCGATATCTTTCTGAATTGGAAAGCGTTTCCGGTAGGTTTCAGTATTTCATTACCGAACAGAAAATCACTGTAATTGTAGATTACGCACACACACCCGATGCCCTAGAAAATGTATTGAATACAATTAATGGGATTCGAACAGGCAACGAGAATTTGATTACGGTAGTAGGTTGTGGTGGCGATCGCGATGCTACCAAGCGTCCAGTTATGGGAAATATCGCTACAAAATTGAGTAATCAGACCATTTTTACTTCTGATAATCCACGCACTGAAAATCCGGATTTGATTTTAGCCGAGATCGAAGCGGGTGTGGAACCACAGAATTTCAAAAAGTACGTAACTATTTCCGATCGCAAAAGTGCCATTAAGACGGCTGTCGCGCAATCAAATCCGGGCGATATTATACTCATCGCAGGAAAAGGACACGAAACCTACCAAGAAATTAACGGCGTAAAATACGATTTCGATGATTTGGAAATCGCTAAAACATTAACCAACCAACTAAACAAATAAGTTATGCTGTACTACTTATTCGATTACCTAAACAATAACTTCAATGTTCCAGGAGCAGGAGTTTTTCAATACATAACGTTTCGTTCAGCCTTGGCGGTTTTGTTGTCGTTGGCCATATCAACCATTTTTGGAAAGCGAATTATCAATTTCCTTAAACATCAGCAAGTTGGTGAAACCGTGCGCGAACTCGGTTTAGCCGGACAAAATGAGAAAGCCGGTACACCAACTATGGGCGGATTAATTATCATCATAGCAACCTTGATTCCGGTTTTTCTGCTGGCAAAACTCGACAACATTTATGTTATATTACTAATAGTTACAACCTTATGGATGGGAACTATCGGGTTTATAGACGATTATATTAAAATCTTCAAGAAAGATAAGCAAGGTTTAAAAGGCATTTTTAAAGTTATAGGTCAAGTAGGCTTAGGTTTGATTGTAGGTACTGTTTTGTATTTACATCCGGGTGTTACCGTTCGAAAAAATCAGCAAGTTAAATACAATTTTGCTTCGGAATCGGCACAGATTTTACCCAAACCTGTAGAAGAAAAATCGACTGCCACAACGATTCCCTTCTTTAAAAATAACGAATTAGATTATGCCGAAGTCTTGTCGTTCCTAGGCGATGGCTACGAGAATTACGCCTGGTTAATTTTTATTCCGGTTGTTATTTTCATCATTACCGCAGTGTCAAACGGCGCTAATTTAACCGACGGAATCGATGGCTTAGCAGCAGGAACCAGTGCCATTTCGGTGATTGCCTTAGGCATATTTACGTTTGTTTCGGGAAACATCATTTTTTCGAGTTATCTGAACATCATGTACATTCCCAATTCGGGAGAAATGACAGTTTACATAGCTTCTTTCGTTGGGGCATTGGTAGGTTTTCTTTGGTATAATTCCTATCCCGCCTCGGTTTTCATGGGCGATACCGGAAGTTTAACCATTGGTGGAATCATCGCAGTATTAGCCATTTCCGTACGCAAGGAACTTTTGATTCCGCTTTTGTGCGGAATTTTCTTAGTCGAGAACTTCTCAGTGGTTCTTCAAGTGAGTTATTTCAAATACACCAAGAAGAAATTTGGCGAAGGCCGACGTATTTTCTTGATGTCGCCACTCCATCATCATTACCAGAAAAAAGGCTATCACGAAAGTAAAATTGTAACCCGTTTTTGGATTGTTGGGATTTTACTAGCGATTTTATCCATTGTTACGCTGAAACTCAGATAATGAAAAAGTTAGTTATTCTTGGCGGAGGCGAAAGCGGTGTCGGAACTGCTATTTTAGGAAAGAAACAAGGTTTTGATGTTTTTCTTTCCGATGGCGGCGCCGTGAAACCGCATTACCAAGAAATCTTGAACCTTAACGGGATTCGTTGGGAACAGCAACAACATACGGAAGCTGAAATCCTTAGTGCGCATGTGGTTATGAAAAGTCCGGGTATTCCCGATAAAGCGTCAATTGTTCAGAAAATCCGCGAAAGCAAAATACCGGTGGTTTCCGAAATAGAGTTTGCCATTCCGTACACAAACGCGACTATAATTGCCATAACGGGTTCAAACGGCAAAACTACAACCACACTTTTAACTTATCATTTGTTGAAAAACGGAGGTTTACACGTGGGCTTGGGCGGAAACATCGGTAAGAGTTTCGCTTGGCAAGTAGCCGAGCAAGATTTCGACTGTTACGTGTTGGAAGTGAGTAGTTTTCAGTTGGATGACAGCTACACGTTCAAACCACACATCGCAATCATTACCAATTTGTCGCCAGATCATTTAGATCGGTACAATTATCAGTACGAATCGTACATCGCTTCCAAGTTTAGAATAACAATGAATCAAAGCGAAAACGACTATCTGATTTACGATGCCGACGATGAAACGCTGGTGCAGTTTCTCTCAAAAATCGACACTAAAGCAACTAAAATACCTTTTTCTATAACCAAACCACTGCCTGTTGGAGGTACATTAAACGAGAATACTATGAAACTTAAACTCAACGACGACAATTTTTCTATAGACACCGCGCACCTAGCCCTTGAAGGCAAACACAATGTTAAGAATGCCATGGCAGCTACTTCTGTGGCTATGCTTATGAAGATTAGAAAGGAAACGATTCGTGAGAGTTTGTCGAATTTTCAAGGTGTGGAACATCGATTGGAGAAAGTACTTAAAATTCAAAATGTTCAATACATCAACGATAGTAAAGCCACTAACGTCAATGCAACCTTCTTTGCTTTAGACAGCATGACAACGCCAACCGTATGGATTGTAGGTGGTGTAGATAAAGGAAACGATTATACGGAACTAATGGCACTGGTACGCGAAAAGGTAAAAGCTATTATTTGTTTAGGTGTTGATAATCGCAAAATTATCGATGCATTTGGTAATGTTGTGGATGTTATGGTAGAAGTTGGTTCCATGCAAGATGCCGTTAGAACAGCTCAAAGAATAGCAGAGAAAGGCGATACCGTTTTGCTTTCGCCTGCTTGCGCGAGTTTCGACTTGTTTGAAAACTATGAAGATCGTGGACGTCAGTTTAAACTAGCGGTTCAAAACCTATAATACTATGTTTAAGTTTATACAGCGTTTAAAAGGAGATAAAGGCATTTGGTCGTTCGTGGCCTTACTTGCCCTATTTTCGTTTATGCCTGTATTTAGTGCCAGTAGTAATCTGGCCTACATGAACCACGGTACCGGCAACACGCTCGGATACCTTGTAAAACACGCGGTACATATTGGGTTCGGATTTTGGATACTGTATCAAGTGCAGAAAATTCAGGTGAATCGCTTTAAAGCAATCGCAATTTTGCTGCTTCCCTTCAGTTGGTTACTAATTGCGGCAACCTATTTTATTGGTGTCGAACAAGGTTCAGCTACACGTTGGCTTCGCATACCCGGAACTTCCATAACCTTTCAGCCATCAACCGCTGCATTTGTAATGTTAATGATGTTTGTGGCTTTTTACCTTTCGCGAAAGCGAGAAGAACCGCTCACTTTCAAAAGCACACTCATTAATTTATGGTTACCCGTTGGCGTCACGCTTATGCTGATTCTACCGAACAACTTTTCCACGGCGGCTTTAATCTTTGCGATGGTGCTCATGTTGGCATTTACCGCGAATTACCCGCTGAAGTATTTGTTTGGTGTTGTTGGAATTGGAGTAACGGCTTTTGCGCTATTTATCGCCGTCGGGAAGTTTGTCAATAAAACACAGCCTGAAGTTAAAACCGGATTGTTTCACCGTGTGGCAACCTGGGAAAAGCGTTTCGAATCGTTTGTAAATGAAGACGAAAAAACCGATGCGCAAAACGACGATTATCAAATAGAAAAAGCCAAAACGGCCATTGCAACAGGAGGTTTATACGGTCTCGGACCAGGGAAAAGTGTACAAAAGAACTTCCTTCCGCAGTCATCATCCGATTTTATCTTTGCGATTATTGTAGAAGAATACGGTTTGCTGGGCGGACTCGCCGTGTTGTCTCTGTACATGTTGCTGTTTTTACGATTCATCATTACGGCACATAAAGCAAAATCAACTTACGGGAAGTTACTTATTATTGGTCTCGGATTTCCCGTCATATTCCAAGCGCTCATCAATATGGGAGTTGCTGTACAATTATTGCCGGTAACTGGACAAACCTTACCCTTGGTTTCCAGCGGAGGTAGTTCGATTTGGATGACCTTTTTTGCCATCGGCGTGATACTCAGTGCAACGAAAAAAGAAGAGGAATTTGCAGAAGAACAAGCCGAACGCGATGCTCGTGAAGCAGCATTACAAAAACTAATCGACAAACAACTTGAGGAAGAACGCCAGCTTGCTGAAGCTGAAGCGCTAAACGGAGTGGTATCAGAAACTAAAGCCGTTCAATCATGACAAAAGGACAAAACCATAAACTTAAAGTAATTGTTAGTGGCGGCGGAACGGGCGGCCATATTTTCCCAGCAATTGCTATTGCCGATGAGATTCGTCGCAGAAATCCGGATGCCGATATCCTTTTTGTGGGCGCACGAGATAAAATGGAAATGCAAAAAGTCCCGCAAGCCGGATATCCGATAAAGGGCTTGTGGATTGCCGGAATTCAACGCAAACTAACGGTCGACAACCTATTGTTTCCCATAAAATTATTGAAATCGTTGATTGACAGCTATCGTATTGTTAAGTCATTCAAACCAGATGTTTGTATTGGAACCGGAGGCTTTGCCAGCGGACCGTTATTGCGAGCAGCAGCTTTTGCCGGAATTCCAACAGTTTTACAAGAACAGAATTCATATCCAGGAATTACCAATAAGTGGTTGGCGAAATACGCAGCCGTCATTTGTGTAGCCTACGACAAGCTAGAACGATTCTTTCCGAAAGATAAGATTCGGCTTACCGGAAATCCAATACGGCAGTCGCTCGCTGCAGCTTCCGAAAACACAAGTCCGAAGATCTTTGATAACAACCAACCTACCTTACTGGTTTTAGGCGGAAGTTTAGGTGCCTATGCCGTGAATAAACTGGTAGAAAAACAACTACCACTCTTCAAAAGTCTCGGAATTAACGTATACTGGCAATGTGGTAAAAATTATGAGAGTACATACACTAAATATAACTCCGACGGAATCATAGTTTCGGCTTTTATCGAGTCTATGGAAACAGCCTACAACAATGCCGACATCATTATTTCTCGTGCAGGAGCTTCGTCTGTTTCCGAGCTTTGTTTGGTAGGAAAACCGGTAATCTTTATTCCTAGTCCGAATGTTGCCGAAGATCATCAAACTAAAAATGCACAGTCGTTAGTTGGTAAAAATGCAGCACTGATGCTCCGCGAAAGCGAACTCGAAACAGCATTCGAAAGTACATTCTCCAATTTGTTCCGCGACAACGATTTGCAAAAGCAGTTATCAGAAAATATTAAGCAGTTGGCAAAGCCACGAGCTACCCAAGATATCGTCGATTTAATTTTTGAAATCCTGCCAAAGAGATGAAGTTAGAACATATAAAATACATCTATTTCCTCGGGATTGGCGGCATCGGCATGTCGGCTTTAGCAAAATATTTTCACCGTTTGGGAAAACAAGTTTCGGGCTATGACAAAACGCCTTCGGCCATAACAGCCGGTTTACAAGAACTCGGAATTGCTATTTGCTTTTCAGAAGATGTAAGGATCGTTCAGGATTTTAATCCCGATGAAACCTTAGTCGTGCTAACGCCCGCTGTTCCGAAAGATCATGCGCAATGGAACTACTTCCTGACGCATAAGTATCAGATCATGAAACGCGCCGAAGTTTTGGGCTTGATAACGCAAGACACCTTTTGTTTTGCTGTAGCTGGAACACACGGTAAAACCACAACTTCCGCTATTTTGGGTCATATTTTATACACAGCAAAGACTGATGTTACGGCTTTTGTTGGTGGAATTGTTGAGCAATACGGCAGTAATTTAATTGGAACGGGAACGACTGTTACTGTTGTGGAAGCCGATGAGTTTGATCGTTCTTTTTTAAAACTCTCGCCTGATTTGCTTTGTGTAACTTCTGTAGATGCCGATCATCTGGATATTTACGGAACTGCGGAAAATATAGCCGAAGGATTTAATCAGTTTGCTGAAAAAGTAGCTGCTGATAAACGATTTGTTGCCAAAGGCATTCCCATTGCAGGACATACCATATCGAGCACCGAAAGCGCCGATGTGTCCGCAACAAATATTCGAATCGAAAATGGAAACTACGTTTTTGATGTTCGGTATTTTGAAGAGGAAATTCGCGATTTAGAATTTGGACTTCCCGGCCGCCACAACCTTAGCAACGCTTTAACCGCTTTGGCTATGGCAAAAGCCTACGGAATTGCTAATGCCGATATCAAACTAGCGTTGAAGAGCTTCCGCGGAATTGAACGCCGATTTTCACAAGTGTATAAATCAGACGAACGTGTTTACATCGACGATTACGCACATCATCCAACTGAAATTGCAGCCGTGCATCAGGCTTTGCGCGAATTGTATCCAAACGATCGTATTTTGGCCATTTTTCAACCGCATTTGTTCAGCCGGACGCAAGATTTTGGAGCCGATTTCGCGAAGGCGTTAAGTGCGTTTGATGAAGTTGCGTTATTGGAAATTTATCCTGCGAGAGAGTTGCCTATTGCTGGAATAACCAGCTCGTGGTTGCTTTCGCAGATGGAAAACAAACAGGCAGTGTTGATCGAAAAATCGGCGATTTTGGAAACAATACGCCAGTCAAAAGCACGGATTGTTTTAACGATTGGTGCAGGCGATATCGGTGTTTTGGTAAGTGATATAAAAAAGATGTTACATGGAAGCGAGTAAAAAGAGAAATCTGCTATACAACATCCGATTATTTGCCATGCTTTTGGTACTGATTGCTTTGTACGCTTTCTCGGTAAACCGCAATAAAAGCCGACAAATTGCAAAGACTTTGGTTTTTTTCGAACCGACAAAAGATCAGTTTATTAGCAAAACGACGGTTAATAAATTGTTAATAGAAAATATTAGAGAGGCAGGAAGCCACACAAAAGAAAATTTAGATTTGAATCAATTGGAGCACACGCTTAACGCGAATCCAATGATCAAAAAATCAGAAGTTTCGCTGGGAATCGACGGCGTTTTACGAGCTAAAGTTGAGCAACGCGCACCCGTGGCACGTTGGGTAAACGATGGTATGATTTTTTATATTGACGATGCAGGGACAAAAATGCCGCTTTCTGAACTGACTTCGGCGCGTGTTCCGCTTGTTACAGGAGCAATTACCAAAGAAAACACAAAAGACATTTGTGAAGTCTTGAAGTACATTAACGATGATTCTTTTTTAAAGAAAGACATCATCGGAGTAAAAATTGCCCCAAATGGTTCTTTACTGATGTTGAGCCGGAGTTATGATTTTAAAATCGACTTTGGTGAGCCAAAGCACATACATAGAAAGTTCTGCAATTACAAAGCTTTCTATTTTAAAGCAGAAGCCGACAAGAGTTTAGAAAAATACAAGCTCGTTAATTTGAGATTTACAAAACAAGTAGTGTGCACAAAATAAATAGTTATGAGTAACGAAAAAATAGCGGTTGGTTTAGATATCGGTACAACCAAGATTGTAGCCATGATTGGCAAGCGCAATATGTACGGAAAGCTTGAGATTCTCGGAGTAGGGAAGTCGAAAAGTTTGGGCGTTGCACGTGGTGTAGTAAATAACATTACCCAAACCATTCAATCTATTCAACAAGCTGTTGCCGAAGCTGAAAGTGTATCTGGCTACAAAATCAAAGATGTAGTGGTTGGTATTGCGGGTCAGCACATTCGTTCTTTACAACACAGCGATTACATTAGTCGCCCGAATCCAGAAGAAGTAATTGGCGATCAGGACATCGAACAATTAATTGCACAGGTTCACAAACTAGCAATGTTGCCCGGCGAAGAAATTATTCACGTACTGCCACAAGATTTTAAAATCGATGGTGAAGCCAACATCAAAGAGCCAGTCGGTATGTCGGGTGGTCGTGTGGAATCAAATTTTCACGTGGTTGTAGGTCAGGCGGCAAGCATTCGAAACGTAGGCAGATGCATCCAAAGCAGCGGAATTCAGTTGTCTGGATTAACTCTCGAGCCTTTAGCTTCGGCTGATGCAGTTTTAAGTCAGGAAGAGAAGGAAGCCGGTGTTGCGTTAATCGACATTGGTGGTGGAACTACCGATTTGGCTATTTTCAAAGACGGAATCATTCGCCATACAGCTGTTATTCCTTTCGGAGGAAATGTAATAACCGATGATATAAAAGAAGGATGTTCAATCATCGAAAAGCAGGCAGAATTACTAAAAGTAAAATTTGGTTCGGCTTGGCCTGGAGAAAATAAAGACAACGAAATTGTTTCGATTCCTGGATTGAGAAATCGCGAACCTAAAGAAATATCGTTGAAAAACTTGTCGAAGATCATCAATGCGCGTGTTGTTGAAATTATCGAGCAAGTTTTCGCAGAAATTAAAGCCTACGGGCATGAGAGTCCACGTAAGAAACTCATCGCCGGTATCGTTTTAACGGGTGGTGGTGCGCAACTCAAGCACATCAAGCAATTGGTGGAATACATCACGGGTATGGATACGCGTATCGGTTATCCGAACGAGCATTTAGCAGGCGATTCAGACGAGGAAATATCTTCGCCACTTTACGCTACTGCTGTAGGTTTGGTTATGAATTCCATTCGCAACCAAACACAATCAGCTGTGAAGTTTGCCCCGGAAGTTGTTTCAACGCCAAAGCCAGAGCCTGTTGTTGAGACAGAACCTGTTGCAGTTGCTCCAGCCGAGACAGTTGCTATTGAAGAAACACCGATGGAACCGAAGTCGGCCAATTCAACAGAAGGCAAAATGAAAAAGTCGTTTTTCGACAGATATGTAGAGAAAATCAAGGATTTCCTTGAGAATGCAGAATAATAATTTAGATCAGTAAAATACCCATAATATGGAAAGCAACTCAGATTTTGGAAGTATCGCGTTTGATTTACCAAAAAATCAATCAAACGTAATTAAAGTTATCGGCGTAGGCGGCGGCGGAAGCAATGCCATCAACCACATGTTTAGACAGGGCATCAAAGGCGTCGATTTTATTGTGTGTAACACTGATTCGCAAGCTTTACAAAATAGCCCGGTGCCCAACAAAATTCAGTTAGGCGTAACATTAACAGAAGGTTTAGGCGCAGGAGCAAATCCGGAAATCGGACAGCAAGCGGCTATAGAAAGCGTTAACGAAATCGAGAAAATGCTCGACAGCAACACCAAAATGGTTTTCATTACTGCCGGTATGGGTGGCGGTACAGGAACCGGTGCTGCTCCAGTAATTGCAAAATTGTCTAAAGAACGCGATATCCTTACTGTGGGAATTGTAACCATTCCGTTTCAGTTTGAAGGTAAAGTTCGTCACGAACAAGCACTTGCGGGTGTAGAACGTTTGCGCAAGCAGGTAGATTCGCTTATCGTAATCAACAACAATAAACTGCGCGAAGTTTACGGAAATCTTGGTTTTAAAGCCGGATTTTCCAAAGCAGATGAAGTTTTAGCAACCGCTTCAAGAGGTATTGCAGAAGTAATTACGCACCACTATACACAAAACATCGACTTAAAAGATGCGAAAACGGTTTTGTCGAATAGCGGAACAGCGATCATGGGTTCGGCTACAACTAGTGGCGAAAACCGTGCGAAAGAAGCCATCATTAACGCTTTGGATTCTCCTTTGCTAAACGACAATAAAATTACGGGTGCAAAAAACGTTTTGTTGCTTATCGTTTCGGGTACCGACGAGATTACCATGGATGAAATCGGTGAAATTAACGAGCACATCCAAGCAGAAGCAGGTGGAAATGCCAACATCATTATGGGTGTGGGCGACGATGAGAAATTAGGCGAAGCTATTTCTGTAACCATTATTGCTACAGGTTTTAATGCCGATCAACAAAGTGAAATCGTGAATACCGCTCCAAATCGGATTATTCACACTTTAGAAGACGAGCAAAAACTAACACAGCAATTAACACCAGGTTACGTTTTGCCAACGCCTGTGATTGAAACTCCTGTTGTTGCTGAATCGAAAGTCGTTTTTAATTTAGATGACGAGTTGGTTGAAGAACCGATTAAAGATGTAACTGCTGCAGTGGAGTTTACACCCGAGATTGTAACGCCAGCTGCTCCAGTAGTAGAAACACCACAGTCGGATTTACTAATAGCTACGACAGAGTTTATCCGAAATATCGATGTAACATTCGAAATTGTTTCTCCATTAGCCGAGCAGGATTTCTTCTTTACACCCACGCAAGTTGTAACAGAAAAACCTGTTGCAAGCGTTGAAAAAGAGCAGATCTCTTTGTCGTTTGACTTACCGTTAACGCAGCCAGAAAAAACGGAAGCGCCTACCTTACTTTTTGATTTACCTCAGGAAACAAAAGAAATTAAAGTGGTAGAAGCTTTAGAAGTAGTCCCTGTAACAGATGTTACTTCAAACGGAGTGATTGTACATTCGTTGGAAGAGTATATGGAATTTGAGAATAGCCTGCTTCAGAGTCAGCCACAAGCTAAAGTAGAAGAGCAAATTCCGGCAGAATTAAACATTACTTTAAAACAAGTAGAAACTCCTGCAGCGTCTATTCAAACGCCAACTGTTACGAGCCATTCAGCACCTGTTGATATCAATCCGACCGACATGAGTTTGGAGGAAGTGAATCGACTGAAAGCGGAAGAACGTCGTAGAAAATTGAAAGAGTTTAATTACAAGTTTCACAGCAATAGTGCGCGTATTGACGAATTAGAGCGTGAGCCGGCATACAAAAGATCAGGTATTGACTTAACGCAAGGACCAAATACGAACAGCGCGTCGCGTACTTCGTTGGGAATTGATAGCAATAACGATATACAGCTGCGTTCAAACAATTCGTTTTTACACGACAATGTAGATTAAGTACGTTTATAATTATTAATAGCGAACCCGGAGGAAACTTCGGGTTTTTTTATGGATTTTCAGGTTTTAAAACGCGCGTTAGTTTGCGTACCTTTGCACTTCAAATTTAGAAATCATGAGTTTAGCGGCACAAATTACAGAAGAGTTAAAAACAGCCATGAAAGCTAAAGATACGGTTGCTTTAGAGGCTTTACGTGCTATCAAATCGGCTTTGTTATTGGCCCAAACCGAATCGGGTGCAAAAGAGGATTTGGATCCGTCTGAAGAGATAAAATTGTTGCAGCGTTTGGTTAAGCAACGTAAAGACAGTGCTAGTATTTACACCGAGCAGGGACGTGCTGATTTGGCAGCGCCTGAATTAGAGCAAATAAAAGTGATTGAGCGATTTTTGCCGCAGCAATTAACTGAAGAAGATGTGGATGCGCGCGTGAAAGCCATTTTAGATGAAAACGGACTTACAGGTATGGCAAATATGGGTAAAGCGATGGGATTAGTTACGGCAGCTTTATCGGGTCAGGCCGACGGTAAATTAGTTTCAAGTCTTGTTAAAAAACACTTGGGTGCGTAGTTCTTTTTTATAGTTTTGCACTCCTTACATAAGGCGGCCTCGTAGTTCAACTGGATAGAATATCAGATTTCGGCTCTGAGGGTTGGGGGTTCGAATCCCTCCGAGGTCACGAATAAATCAAAAACACGCTAAAATCCGACGGNAGGTATGGCAAATATGGGTAAAGCGATGGGATTAGTTACGGCAGCTTTATCGGGTCAGGCCGACGGTAAATTAGTTTCAAGTCTTGTTAAAAAACACTTGGGTGCGTAGTTCTTTTTTATAGTTTTGCACTCCTTACATAAGGCGGCCTCGTAGTTCAACTGGATAGAATATCAGATTTCGGCTCTGAGGGTTGGGGGTTCGAATCCCTCCGAGGTCACGAATAAATCAAAAACACGCTAAAATCCGACGGGCTTTGCTCAGGCGGATTTTAGCGTGTTTTTGATTTTCAGCGCGGAGCGCTCAGGGATGTCGCGAGGCACGAGCGCAATCCCTGATTCGTGTTGATACGTTTTTACGATTCGTGTCGAGCTTTGCTCAGGCGGATTTTAGCGTGTTTTTGATTTTCAGCGCGG
>NZ_NOXX01000227.1 GCF_002251775.1 Flavobacterium aurantiibacter | reverse complement strand
TGTGGGTTAAGCCGGGAACATGAAACGTAAAAGGGTGAACGTCGCAAAGTCTTAATACTTAATACTCTAATCTTGATACTAATAAATCCGTCTTTGCGTACTTTGCGTAAATCTTTGCGCTCTTTGCGGTTAAACCTTCAACAAGCTGCTGCTCCGACGGTACGTATGGGTTCGGGCAGCAAAACGATACGTGAAGTGCTGAACTTATTTTGGGGACGTACACTTCAAAATGAAATTTTGTACGTATCAGTACGTAGTAAACTTAGTCGGCTACTCAGTTGTGTAGGTTTTAAACCTTGTATTGAGGGTCTCCTACGCTATTATATGGGTTTCGCACCTTGTTTAGTAGGTCGGCGACTCAAAAAACTTATACGGCGACTATGTTTTATTTGTTTCAAACGTAATTTAATAGGTAGACAACCACGTAAACTGATAGCGCGGCATACTAAACTAGGTAGCCCACTTAGTTGTATACGTCTGTATACGTACACATGTTAATATATTGTGCATTTTTCGATGAAATTTGGCAGATAAAAAAACCGCTTCGTTGCGGAAGCGGTTCTCGTATTTGTGGGCGTGCTGCATTATGCACTTGGGCTCGTTGGTGCAGCGTACTTTCGAGGTAACCTCACAGTCGGGAGCGTTTGGGGAGCGCGGGGGAGTTTTTAGCGTCAAGCTATTTTCTGGAAGAAAGTGTAAAAGCGTTTAACCCTACTTGCATTCCAAACCCGTCGAATTCGACGGGTTTAGACATATTATTTCCAAAGTCCCAAAATATTCAATAGTATTTCAATAAGGCATCTAATTAGAGCTGTTAGCAGTAGTTTTAGAACGGCCTAACTTTCTTTGTAATAAGGTTCGTATTGGCTTTTCTTAAATCAATGAAAACTTTCCTGTCTGCGCTTAATAACACTTGCTAGCAATCTACCTATAATATTCACTGGGAACTCCATTTTTATATTGGCGGAAGGCCTAACTCTTTTAAAAATTTATTATGTGTCTCTCTTGCTTTTTTAATATCTTCATCAAGAGCGACAAGTTTTTTGTTTACTTCGTGCAAGTCGATTATCGCTTCGTCTTCCGAAGTACTTACATATCGTGAGATATTTAAGTTGAAATCATTCTTAATGATTTCGTTCATAGATACTCTGCGGGAGTACCGAGTTTCTTCCTTTCGGTCTCTATAAGTTTCAACAATTTTGGCAATGTTTTCAGGCAGTAAGTTATTCTGACGTTTCCCTTTTTCAAAGTGGTTAACCGCATTGATAAACAAAACATCATCAAATTTTTTGCACTTTTTTAATACCAAAATACAGACAGGAATACCTGTTGAGAAAAACAAATTTGCTGGAAGTCCGATTACCGTATCAATGTTTCCGTCTTCTAATAGTTTTCTTCTGATTCGTTCTTCTGATCCACTTCTAAATAAAACACCGTGGGGCAATATGATTGCCATTGTTCCCTCTTTACTCAGGAAGTGAAAGCCATGTAACAGAAAAGCAAAGTCGGCTGCTGATTTTGGTGCAAGTCCATAACTTTTGAAACGAAAATCTTGACCCATTTCTTCCGATGGTTCCCAACGGTAGCTAAACGGCGGATTGGCTACAATAGCATCAAATTCTAATTTCTTGGATGGGTTTATTTCGTTTAAAATATCCCAATCGTTCACTAAAGTGTCTCCGTGATGAATTTGGAACTCCGTGTCTTTAACTCCATGCAACAGCATGTTCATTCGGGCTAAGTTGTATGTGGTTATGTTTTTCTCTTGTCCGAATATTTTGCCGATTGTTCCACCTGCATCTGTCATTCTTTTACGGACGTTGAGCAATAACGAACCTGAACCACAAGCAAAGTCCAATACTCGTTCAATCTTCTTCTTTTCGCCTTTGCTTGGGTCTTGGCTGTCAAGTGTTACAATTCCCGAAAGAATGTCTGAGATTCTTTGCGGTGTATAAAATTCTCCTGCCTTTTGTCCTGAACCTGCTGCAAATTTGCCAATCAGAAATTCGTAAGCATCGCCCAAGTAGTCGACACTTTGTCCTTTGTCAAATGCTTTTATGCCTTCTGCAATGGTCTGAATGATGTTGCAAAGTTTCTTGTTTCGTTCTTCGTAGTTCTTGCCGAGTTTGTCGGAATCCAAATTGATTTCAGAAAACAAGCCTTGAAAGGTGCTTTCAAAAGATTCATTTTCGATGTATTTAAAACCTTCCTGCAAAGTGCGAAGCAATTCTTTGCTTTGGGTTTTAGCCAATTCTGCAATACTGTTCCATAAATGAGAAGGCTCAATCACATAATGAACTTTTCTCCGCATCTGCTTTTCAAACTCTGCCACATCGGCTTTATTCTGTTCATACCAAACAGCAAGCGGCGTTCGTTTGTCGTTGTCTTGCAATACAGGGTAATCTTTTCCTAATTCCTTTTTTGCTGCTGTTTCATAATTGTCGCTTAGATAGCGTAAAAACAGAAATGAAAGCATGTAATCGCGAAACTGGTCAGCATTCATTGCTCCACGCAATTCATCTGCGATTTTCCAGAGTGTATTTCCTAATTGTGTTTGATTATTTTCTGTCATCTGTTTAATTTTCTTCGTAGTAATAGGAGTAATCAATGCCTTTCATAAACATTTCCCTATCGTTAATTTTCTTGGTAAGCGCAGTTTTTATTAGTTGCAATAACACTGAGCTATCCACGGTACTAATAATCATGGCGTTCATATAGCTCGCTTTGCTGATTTTACTCCAGTCAACACATTTTTTCAATTGTTTTTTCAGTATCAAATCCAACCATACCCGGGTACTTCTGCCATTGCCTTCCAAAAAGGGGTGTGCTTTGTTCATTTCAGCATACTTAAAAATTATTTCCTCCAGTGTATTTTGCGGCATGGCATCTATTTCTTGCAATGTGCTCTTTAAATGCTGGGCATACACAAACTGATATCCGTCTTTTGAAATGCTTTTTACTCTGATTTGCCCTGCAAAATCATACAAGCCGCCAAACAGATAAGCGTGTATTTGTTGCAAGCCCCTGGTAGTACCTACTTCAAATTCATTTATCAAATTGCTTTCAAACAAGGTGTAAGCTTTCTTCTTACTTTGCCCGTCAATACTGGTATCGCTGTATAGAAACCAGTCTAAAAATTTAGCAGCTTTATTATTCGGAAAATGTTTCGCTAAATCAACAACCCCCTGGCTATCTAAAGTATCGGTATTGTATTTTTTGCCATCTGTTGCTGTTAGTTTTAGTTGGGTAGTGGCACTAACCAACTGGTTGTTTTCCTTTTTTAATTTGGCTTTTAGGTATTTCCAATAATTTCGAACCTTAGTATAATCGCTTTCCTCATTTAATACACTTACAATATCCAATACACTAAACCACCACTTGGCATGTTCATCATCCCAAACAGCTCGCACTTCACGGTCATCAAAAAAACGGATAGATATTTTTTGATTACTCATGCTGTTACTTCATTTACATTAGGAAACAACCCTTGCAATAAACCTTTTTTATGCAGTTGCAGTGCTTCCAGTTTTTCAATCTGTCCTTTTATAAAATCATCAACGGAGGAAAGTGTATCAGCAATATTTTCTTGTTCTTTCGGGTCTTCTGGTATAAGCAAAGGACAATTCAAAACATCTTCTTTCCGCAGATTGGTTTGTTTTACACCATCATCGAATGCCAAGAAATAAGGATTTCTGTTTAGCAAGTAGTATAAAATCTTGCTATTTACATTTCGTGGCGTAATCCTGCAAATACGTTGATTTACGGTATAGCGATTATCTTCTTCGACTAAAAAACATTTTGCAATGGCTTTACCGTTTGGAATATCACTCAACACCATTAATACATCGCCTTTGGTTGCAGGCAAAAAAGCGGTATTAGTGAATTTCTTTACTTCGCCATCTTGTGAAATGAATTTTGAATTCACAACTATAAATTTGCCATCGTCTGCAATATCCTGTTCGTGGGCTTTACCGTTTTCGTAATCTGCAACTTGTGTTAACGTGGTTTCTTGCCACTCCCCACTATCCTCAAACTGCTTAAACCGAAACTTAGGAACGGTTTCACCTGCTTGCGGCAACAGGTTTTGCAGTAAGCTCTTTTTGTGTTCTTTCAGCACGTCTAGCTTTTGGCTCTCGGCTTTGATGACTTCATCTAAGGACGAAAGACAATCAGCGATTTTTTGTTGTTCTTTCCGACTATTAGGAATTGGAACTGGAATAGACTTTAGTTTGCCGAGTGTAAGTTTTGGTGGTGCTGCACCTGTGATAAATGGACTTAAATCCAATTTAACTAAATAGTTTTCAAGAAGCGTATCTTCAACTCCAGTTGGTTTCAATACATGTGCGTGATTATTTACCCAATACTTACCTTCAGCTATAAAAGCAGTTTTCTCATAAGCTCCCCATTTTGCACCATCTTCACCAATAAGAAGTAACCTTTCATTGAAAATGAAATCCTTTACAAAGTCAATGATTCCACTTGCTCCATAATAAGGATATTCACCCTTTTCTCGAAGATTACTTGTTAATGGTTTGCGTAGGTTATTTAGAACTTCACAAGTTTCATCAATAGTTTTCCTTTTCCATATTTCATTTATAAACTCAGGAAAGCGAAGTTTCGGCACCAATTTGTTTTCGTTGTTCTTACTCATTTGTCTGAATTAAGATTTTTTGGATGGGAAGATTGTAGGATTTTTTCTTCGGATGAAATCCTGTCATCCTTTAATCCTTTTAATCTTAAGTCTGACTTATTTTCCGGGTGATTTACATTATACACCCGTTTAAATTCCAAACTTTTTGCTCCGAAGTTGATTAATAACCCTATGGGTAAATTATAGGCTTGACAGTAGTTCATTGCTTGTGCCAAATGCACATCTTCCAATTTTATTAATGCTTTTAGCTCTACCATTATATTGTCTTCCACAAAAAAGTCCACTCTTCTGGTACCAATATCATGTCCTTCATAGTAAATGGTCATTTCCATTTCACGATTAAAGCTTAATCCCTGCTTTTGCATTTCAATAGCCAAAGCACGTTGATAAATGACTTCCTGAAAACCATTTCCCAAAATGGTATGTACTTTCATAGCGCAACCAATTATTTTGTGTGTCAATGCTTCATGTTTCATAATCCTATCATCCTTAAATCTTAAAAATCATAATTCAGACATCATAGGCTTTCAATCCACTAATTTCCCGTCCTTCGGCCTTCTTTTTTAAAATAGGTGTCAATTCGTCCATCAATGCCAGTTCTCTTTTGGTACGTTCTTTCCAACCTAAATCCAAGGGTTCAAAAAGTTCACTTAGTTTATCGGCATCAAAAATCATTCGGCTAATGATGGCATCGGTAAATTGTTGCAATGCCGCATTCTCCAAACCATTGTTTTTAGCTATTTCCGCTAATCGTTTAGCAATTTTTTCCTCTTTAAATTGTTGATAGCCGTCTTTAATTTCATGTTCGTTTAGTGCCTTGCCAACTTCTAGAGTTTTAATGTAGTCAATAATATCTTCCCGTTCTTCCATCAGGTTAGCACTGCTGCTCAATACACTAATAAGTTGGTCTCGGGTTAGTTTCAGCTTCTTCGGTGTACCTTGTGTGTATTTGGCAATTAGGTTCATGATGTAATCATAATCCACCACCGAAGAAGCAAACAGCACAAATTCAAAATCCAGTTGCTGAATATTTTCAGGAGCTTTATCACCTTCTTTTTGCTGAACTTCTTTGAGTTGCTTGGCAATTTCTAAGTACGAACTGCGAAACGAACGCAATTGCTCCTCAGGTATTAGTTCGTCAATTTTGGCTTTTTGTTCTTCGTTTAAATCCGTGTATTGGTCAAGCTGCGTTTTCAGGCGTTGCACTTCTTTAAAGCGGTTGATGAACTCCACACGGGCAGCATCGCCTTTGATGTTGTACACTTCTTGCGGTTCTGCAACCATATTTTTGTCTTGCATCCACTTTTCCATTGCTTTCACGGCTTCCTCATATTTTTCAATCACTTTCGGCGCCGGGTCAACCAACCAAATTTCTTTGGCTCGTCCCGTATTTTCTCCGCTAAACAAGGCAATTGCTCTGTCCACTTCATCTTGCTGTTGGCGGAAGTCTAAAATATTTCCATGTGGTTTGGTGTCATTCAAAATTCGGTTGGTTCGGCTAAAAGCCTGAATCAATCCGTGGAATTTCAGGTTCTTATCTACATACAAAGTATTCAAGTATTTGCTGTCAAAGCCTGTCAGCAACATGTCCACCACAATCACCAAATCAATTTTGTTTTTTCGTGGGTAATCGGCATTACTGAACTTATGGAATTTTATTCGTTGTTGAACATCTTGGTAATACAAGTCAAACTCAGTGATTTTATGGCTGGAACCATATTGTTTGTTGTAATCACTCATAATGACTTCAAGCGCTTTTTTCTTTTTTTCAGGTTCAACCTTATTATCAACTTGCTCTTGTTGTAAATCTTCCTGCAATTGCTGCACATCTTTATTTCCTTCGGCTGGTGGAGAAAAAACACAAGCGATATTTAAAGGAACAAAGTTTTCGTTCACAGAAGCTTTGTTTTCTTGAATCTGTTTGAATAGTTCGTAGTATTCAATGGCATCATTAATTGACGCCGTTGCTAATAAAGCATTGAAACGCTTACTATGCGTTGCAGCATTATGTTTTCTCAAAATTGCATGTACCACCGCTTTTTTGTGTTCCGTGCTTCCAACGGTTATATTCTTTTCAGGCTTGAAGTAGTCAATGTGAAAACGCAGTACGTTTCTGTCTTCAATAGCATCAGTAATTGTATAGTTATGTAGTGGATTTTGGAAAATATCTTTGGTTGTTACATACGAACCAAGTGTTCCGTCAATTTGCTTGTAAGTTGCATTGTCTTCAAAAATTGGTGTTCCAGTGAATCCGAATAATTGTGCATTTGGAAAAAACGCTTTAATCGCCTTATGATTTTCTCCGAACTGTGAACGATGGCATTCGTCAAAAATGAAAACAATGCGTTTATCGCTTAATGGCTGTAAGCGTTCTTTATAGTTGTTTTTGTTGGTCGGATCTAATGCCAAACCTAATTTTTGAATGGTCGTAACTATGACTTTGTTGGCATAATCTTCTGAAAGCATTCGCCTTACCAAAGTCTCGGTATTGGTGTTTTCCTCAACGCAACCTTCCTGAAATTTGTTGAACTCCTCGCGGGTTTGTCGATCCAAGTCTTTGCGATCAACCACAAAAAGACATTTTTCAATATTCGGATTGTCTTTAAGCAAGGTAGATGCTTTGAAAGAAGTGAGTGTTTTTCCGCTTCCTGTTGTATGCCAAATGTAACCGTTGCCTTTGTGTTCTTGAATAGAATTAACAATTGCTTGTACTGCATAAATCTGATACGGTCGCATTACAAGTAGCTTTTGCTCACTTGCGACCAATACCATGTATTTGCTAATCATTTGGCTAAGCGTGCATTTGCTCAAAAACTTTTCTGAAAAGTCGCCTAAATGAGTAATCTTCTTATTGGTCTCACTGGCAAATTGATAAATCGGCAAAAACTGTTCATCTGCATTAAAACTGAAATGTGCGGCATTGTTATTCGTAAAATAATAGGTGCTCGAGAGGTTGCTCACGACAAACAATTGCATGAAACAAAGTAATGAATTAGTGTAGCCATTTCCTGTATCGCTTTTGTAGTCCACTATTTGCTGCATGGCTTTTCGTGGGTTTACTTCCAAACCTTTTAGTTCAAATTGAACAACAGGAATTCCATTTATCAGCAAAATTACATCGTATCTGTGATGACTGTTGCTGGTATTTATTCGTAATTGATTGATTACTTCAAATTCATTTTTACACCATTCTTTGATGTTTACCAAAGTGTAATGCAACGGCGTTCCGTCTTCACGTGTAAAAGTGTTTATTTCTCTCAATCGTTTTGAAGATGCGAAAACGTCTGGATTGATTATTTCTTTATACAATCTTTCAAACTCAGCATCTGTTAAGTTCACACGATTAAGCGCTTGAAACTTATCGCGAAAATTCTTCACTAGCGAAGCTTTGTCCTTGATTTCTTTCCTGTGAGTGTATTTCAGGTCTGTTAATCTAGCTATTAAAAAATCCTCTATTTGTTGCTCTTTAATCATATAAATTTTATGTCGTTCAAAGTTACATTTTTCATTAAGTTATGTAGCTTGTTCTTTGGCAAAAAAATATGCAAAGGTAACTTTCGCACAAATCCTACTTTACGAAATTACCCACTTCTCCCCCCAAACCCTCCCACCCATCACTATTTTTCCACCAAACCCCAGTAACCTCTCGCCCCAGCCCCGGTTGCAGCGGCAGCCCGCAGAAAAAGACGGCTGCGTGAACCGAGTTGCGGTGGCGCCGCGAGAAGCCAACTGCAACGCGTGTGAACGTGCCGTATTTTTTGAGGACTACAGCGAAAAACGGGAATAGCTTCCCAAAAACAAAAACTGTAAACCACTTTCGTTAGGCGTTTGGCTTCGTAAAATTAGTTGAGCGGGTGCGGCGGGCAAGCGGGTAATCGTTTGGCGAAAATGCAGGCGCTCTTGGTATCAATTATCCCTACTCAGTTGCTTATATTTGCGCAAATTTTTTGAGATGAACAATTTAGTAGCAGAATTGCAATGGCGCGGCTTGGTGCACAACATTATGCCCGGAACGGAAGAACAACTTGTAAAAGAATCGACTACCGCTTATATCGGGTTTGATCCTACTTCCGACTCGCTGCACATTGGCAGTTTGGTGCCCATTATCTTGTTGGTGCACTTGAAAAATTTTGGTCACAAACCCATCGCGCTTGTGGGCGGTGCTACGGGCATGATTGGCGATCCGTCGGGGAAATCAGACGAACGGAACCTGCTCGACGAAACTACTCTCGAACGCAACGTGGCCGGTATTAAAGCTGTTTTGAGTCGGTTTTTAGACTTTAACGCCACCGGTGCTAACGCGCCCATCCTAGTAAACAACTACGATTGGATGAAGGAGTTTAGCTTTATTAGCTTTGCGCGCGACGTGGGAAAACGCATTAGCGTGAACTACATGATGGCCAAAGAATCGGTTAAAAAACGCATTCAAGCCGAAGGCGATGGGATGTCGTTTACCGAATTCACCTACCAACTTATTCAAGGCTACGACTTTTACCACCTGCACAAAACCCACAACTGCATGCTGCAAATGGGCGGATCCGACCAGTGGGGAAATATTACCACCGGAACCGAACTCGTGCGCCGCATGAACGTAGAAAACCAACCCGATGCCAAAGCGTTTGCTATGACGTGTCCGCTGATTACCAAAGCCGACGGCAGCAAATTCGGAAAATCGGAAGGCGGCAACATCTGGCTCACCGCCGATAAAACATCGGTGTATAAATTCTACCAATTTTGGCTAAACACCGCCGACGATGACGCCGAGAAATACATCAAGATTTTCACGTTTCTTGACCAAACTACCGTTACCGCTCTCATCGACGAGCATAAACAAGCGCCGCATTTACGCATCCTGCAAAAACGCCTCGCCGAAGAGGTAACCGCTTTTGTACACGGCAAAACCGAACTGCAAAATGCCATTGCCGCCTCGGAAGCCCTCTTTGGAAACAGCACCGATGCCCTAAAATCACTCGATGCGCAAACGTTTCTGGAAGTTTTTGAAGGCGTTCCGCAAAAGGAATTACCGCGGGAACTTTTTGAAAACGGCGTGGAAATCATCCGACTTTTGGCCGAACACACCGGATTTTTAGCTTCGAACTCGGAAGCTCGGCGCGCCTTAACGGAAAATTCGATTGCCATTAACCGCGAAAAAGTAGGCTTAGATAAAGTAGTAACTACCTCGGATTTCTTAACCGACGGCCTGCTGCTGTTGCAACGCGGGAAGAAGAATTATTTTGTGGTGCGGGTGGTGTAGGTTTTTCGGGAAGCTAGTCCCGATAGCTATCGGGATCGATGAATTCACCCTTTAACGTTACATGTTCCCCGCTTAACCCACGTATCGTCGGTGCCTGAGCCTGTCGAAGGCAGCCTGTCGAAGGCAGGAATTATTTTTTGGGAAATGACACGTTCTGTGTTTTCCTCAGCGGCGTCGTATTCAGCAAAATTCGGTGTGGTTCGGTGTTTTCTGTGCGCTAGAGAAGTTCGGAACGTCAGCCTCTCGAAGGCAGCATGGTGACCCCGTATCAATAATTTTTTGGGCGGTCCGGCGGTACGCGTTCGGTGGAAGTACATCACCGCCGTCCGGCCATACGCTGCAAGTTTTACCCGGAATTTTTCAAGTGTCAGGCGCTTGCAAGTGCTGTCGCATTGCCGCTGCCGTCACTTGTAAAAATTCCGTGCAAAAGCTTTCCGCTGCTGTCCTTACCGCAGCAATCGTTTCCAGAAAATACGTTATGTTTTATATTGGGAAAATTAAGAAATTTGGGCCTTTTTTTAAATCATTTAATTGTTTTGTTTACAGTATTTTACTCGGGGTAATATTGCAATATTACGGGTAATTTTTCGCACAGCCGTCTCACCCAATTTATCCAAAAATCGAGTCGCTAAACACCAACAATTCGGAGCAACAAGCCCACGCTTTTATAGCCTAAGATTGGTAATCGGCATACCGAAATAGCTAAAAGCGATATAAATTTTGAATCCATTTCGTTGAATCCTTGTACTTTTGTACAGAAAATATATAATTATGGCAATAGCAATTACAGACGCGACTTTTGAAGAGATTGTATTAAAATCAGATAAGCCTGTTTTGGTTGATTTCTGGGCAGCTTGGTGCGGGCCATGCCGTATGGTAGGTCCGGTAATCGAAGAATTAGCAACCGAGTACGAAGGAAAAGCTGTAGTAGGCAAAGTTGATGTTGATGCCAACCAAGAGTTCGCAGCTAAATACGGAATTAGAAATATACCAACTGTTTTAACGTTCAAAAACGGCGAAGTAGTGAACAAGCAAGTAGGTGTGGCTCCAAAACAAACCTACGCCGAGTCGCTCGACGCACATTTGTAATTCATACAGTTGTATACAAACAAAAATCCCGCCTGTGCGGGATTTTTTTGCTTAAAACAGTAACTTGCAGCTATGAAAATAGAGCAAAATTTTGAAAAAATAGCCGCTTTTCAACATCTGGAATTGCTCGCCAATCAGATTGTAGAAGGCTTTATCAACGGCATGCATAAAAGTCCGTTTCACGGTTTCTCGTCCGAATTTGCCGAACATAAATTGTACAACAAAGGCGAATCGACCCGACATATCGATTGGAAACTCTTTGCCAAAACCGATCGCCTCTACACCAAACGCTACGAAGAGGAAACCAACTTACGCTGTCATTTTATCATCGACAACTCCTCGTCGATGCATTACCCAAAACTGCGCGACGATCAGCCGTTTTACCAATCAAAAGCTGGTTTTGCAATTTTGGCGACCGCAGTTTTAATGAATCTACTCAAACGCCAGCGCGATGCCGTTGGTTTAAGTTTGTTTTCGGATCAATACGACTATTACGCACCGGAAAAAGGCAGCGATCGCCACCATCGAATGATTTTGAACATCCTCGAAGAAACGCTCGCCTCAGCAACCGAACGCAAACAAACCAATACACCCAAAATCTTACACGAAATTGCCGAGAAATTGCACCGCCGTTCGATGGTGGTTTTGTTCACGGATTTGTTTCAACTCTCAACCGACGAAAAATTGATTACCGCGTTGCAACATTTACGTCACAATAAACACCGCGTAATCGTTTTTCATGTGTTCGATAAGCAAACGGAAATCGATTTTGACTTCGATACTACGCCTAGAAAATTCATTGATTTGGAATCTGGCGACGAGATAAATCTGTTTGCAGAGCAGTTCCGAACCGAATATAAGACCAAAGTCGAAAAAAAGTTTAAAGAATTGGCAAGCTCGGCTGCGCAAAATAAAATCAGATATGTTCCTGTAAATGTTGCAGATAGCTTCGAGCAAATTTTAACCACGTATTTAGTGGAAAAACAAAAGTTCGGTTAATTCGAGTTTTTTTCGAAAAACGCTTGCGAATTACGAACAAGCTTGTATATTTGCAACCGCAATTATGCGATGGTTTGGTAGTTCAGTTGGTTAGAATGCCGCCCTGTCACGGCGGAGGTCGCGGGTTCGAGTCCCGTCCAGACCGCAAAAAGTAAAGAAGCCTTTCAGTCAAGAAAGGCTTTTTTGCCCAAGATATCAAAGATAGTTGTGTTGTTTTCCGCTGAGAGGCGGAAGGTTTAGTAGTTAGACCAATGAAAAGCTTTCCATTAATTTGGAGGGCTTTTTTGATTTTGGCACCTAAAGAAACAAGCGTATCAAGTCGTATTGGTAAAACTTCCAAACGAAAATCACCAAAAACAAAATCGAACAAAGCACCTTGATTACCATCGATCCCATTAATGCGATAAAACTGCCAAAAGCTGCTTTAATTGCTATTGAAATCGGTGCTTTGGCAAAGATAAATTCGCCAAGAAAAGCGCCTAAAAACGGCCCGATTAGAAATCCCAGCGGAATCGGAAAGAGAATTCCCACGAGCAAACCAACGTTGGTTCCGTAAACCGCATAACGACTTCCGCCCGCCGCTTTCGTTCCGCGACTCGGCAAGTAGTAATCCAAAAAAGAAATGAGTAGCGTAAGCACCAACGTTGTTGTGAGCAAATAATAATTGTCGGGCGATTTACTCGTAAAATGCAGCAACAACAAGCCAATCCAACTAACACTTACGCCCGGTAAAGCCGGCAAAACGCTGCCAACAATTCCCGCCAAACAACAGACAAAACCCGCGATAACCAAAAAAATATCCATCACTGTTAAATTTGTACTTTTGAAACCACCGAAGTTAAACGAAGTTACTATGAAATGGAATAAGTTCGCACTGCTATTTTTCTTGTTGATGACAACTTTGTGCTTTTCACAAGCAACCGACGAAGATGCGGCCATTAAAGAGCGATTGTATCAAAAATACAAGAAAGAAGTGCTGGCATACACACACAAAGATTTCGACGAACTGTTTTTTAGTTTTGTTGAACGTACCGGAAAAGATCCGCTGCTAACCAAGGAAGAATACTATACCTTTACTTGTAAAATTGCGGCATACTCCGAACGTTTGGGCAAATTGTACAAATCGGAACGCGAAACTGCCGAAAAATCGAAACAAGAATGGCTGGCCAAATCGTACCAAGATTACGTGAACTCTCGAAAAACAAAGCCGTGAAAAAGTCGCTGCTTCTCGTACTCGCAAGTTCCCTGTTCCTAAGCTGCACCGATTGGCCCAGAAAAGTTCCGTCGGAAACCGAATTATTGGAACAAGAATTAAAACAGGTAAATTGGCGTCAAGTCGACGAATATCCAACCGTTGCCGATTGTGAAGCACTGTCCGAAAAATTCGAGCGGCAGCAATGCTTTTTCGATTTCATTACCACACTCATTCAACAAAAATTGAGTGCCGATACGCTGCAACTCTCGGCTTCAAATTCGGATACACTCAAACTAAAAATTACCATCACCAACAAAGCCGAATTAAAATTTGAAGTAGCGCACCGCGACAGCATTCCCGAAATGCAACAAGCCGTAATCGATTCGGTATTGCAAGCGCGTTTGGTCGACTTCCCTCCGATCACACCTGCACTAAAACGAGGCGTTCCGGTTACATCGTCGTTTGTTGTTCCTGTAAAAATCAACGGGAATTAAAACCAGTTTATCTATTTATCGATCGATTTTTCCAAGTTGTTTTTCCAACCAGCGCACGTACACTGAGGTAAGCCGTTATAAACGGATACGCCAACACCACATCAACGCGAAAAGCTGGTCGCTGCCCAACAACCGATGCATGTTTGCAAACCAGTAAAAAATCGATTGTAATCTTCGCAAAAAGTAAAAACAGCTCTAAACCATTTATGGCTCCCAAAAGCAGCCTGCCTAGCACCCAAACTTGCGACCACACCGCAGCGGCAACGAGAAGCGTAAAAGCAATCACGCTTACATCTTTATACACCACCGACTTAGCACCCCACCGAATGCGCTGCGCCAAAACCGCCTGTAAATTGGTTTGATAGTTCAACAAAGCCGAGCTGCTCTGCCCCGACGCCAAGCCTATTTTTAGTTTCAATTTCTTTGCCGCTTGAAGCAGAAACATATCGTCGCCACTTTCCAGTTCGAAATCGGTTCGTATGGCACGAGTTTTTACGTACGTTGCTTTCGTAAATCCAAGATCAGCACCGCTACACAGCAAACTGTTTCCGAACAAAACCGACGCTTGCGTAACGGCCTGCATGCCGTAATACTCGTAATATTCAAAATAGTTAGAAAAATTTTTGGGCAGTTCGTTGTAATGAAGCACGCCAACGACTAAATCATTTTCGGCAGCAAACGCCTGTGAAAATCCGCTTAGGTGTGTGGCTTTTAAACGAACATCGGCATCCAGAGACAAAATATGTTCGTTTTTGGCTGTCGAAACTCCCAAATCGATGGCTGCTTTCTTACCCTTCCGCGCAAGCGAATCGATTATTTGCAAAGAAAAACGAAATGACTTGGTTGCTAGATGTAGCGGCTGCTCACTGTCGTTTATAATCAAAACCTCCACGTTCTCTAATGGATAATCTTGGTTGTTGAGGTCGTTTAACAAACCGCTCAGTTCAGAAACCGAACCTCGAAACGGAATTAAAACACTCAGCGGAAGTACTTGCTCAGCATTTGATTGTTCGTACTTTCTTACCCGCTTTCGCAGAAAAACAAACATAACGGCAACATAACTGATTAAAATTGCTGCAATCATGTGTCGAGAGGTTTGAAACGTAAAACGTAAAAAGCTCCGATCAGTAAAGGAACCACCACATTGAGCAACCACATGAGCAAAGTAATGAGCAATATCAGTTGCGGATCGATTCCCAATTCACTAAAAAACAGCAAAGCAACACCTGTTTTCACTGCAAAATCGAATAATTGAAAAGCAGGCAACGACGATGCTAATAAGTACGTTGCGGCAACAGCTGCATAAAGAGCGATCACGCTGGCTTGCGGATTTCCGACGTGCAAAAAAAGCACATATTGCGAGGTAAACGTGGCGTACCGCAACAATCCATAAAAGAAATTTCGCTGATGTACCTGCGCAGAAACCGAAAAGCCGGCTTTGAAAAAATCGTGCACTTTTGATTTGAAACGCCTGTTAACTTTTTGCAAGACAAAAACCAAAAGTACTGCTGCAGCGAGAATCGCGATTAACTGTAAAACTGTAACTAATCCCAAAAAGGCAAAAGCCAGTAAGCCAAAAAATACGCTGTAAAACATTTGAACGCCGTTGCAAACCAAATTAAGTGCAACAATTTTTAAACGCTCTTGCTTTTGATAAAACAAGGCTTTTCCCGCGTATTCGCCCAAACCGTTTGGTGTGAAACTTCCTAAAGTAAAGGCTGCGAAAACTTCTTCGGCCGATTTATGTATGGAAAGTGGTTTTACAGTTGCACCCAAATTTTGCCATTTCACAATTTCCAAAAAACGGTTTTGAAAAGACAGGTACACCAAAAAAACGATAAGAAACGGACTCAGTTTTGCAAAATAATCTAACGCGAATTCCTGAATTTCGGAAAAGTTGTTGTTTTGCAGTTTGTAAATCGTAAAACCGATTGCCAAAGAAACTACAGCAATTTTAAGGCTTACGGTGAGTAATTGCTTAGTTTTGTTTGTCGGTGCACTCATGCTACAAAGAAACGCAATTGTGCCATAGCCTTCAAAGAAACGCGCCTTTAGAAATGGAGAAAATCATTTTAGGAATCGATCCCGGAACAACCATTATGGGTTTTGGTGTAATTGCCATTGAGCGCAAGAACATGAAGTTTATTCAGCTTAATGAATTGGTGTTGTCGAAATACGACGATCACTACAAAAAGTTGAAACTTATTTTTGAGCGAACGATTGAATTAATCGACACGTTTAATCCGGATGAAATTGCCATTGAAGCACCTTTCTTTGGTAAAAACGTACAGTCGATGTTGAAGTTGGGGCGTGCGCAAGGCGTAGCCATGGCAGCAGGTTTATCACGCGGAATTCCGATCATTGAATACGAACCGAAAAAGATAAAAATGGCCATCACCGGAAACGGAAACGCCAGTAAAGAACAGGTAGCCAAAATGTTGCAGCAATTGCTTGGTCTGAAAGAATTACCCAAAAATTTGGACAGCACCGACGGATTGGCCGCCGCCGTTTGCCATCATTTCAACTCCGGAAAAGTTACAAGCGGCAGCAGTTACAGCGGTTGGGATGCTTTTGTGAAACAGAATTCGGGGCGCGTTTCCTAATGTCGGGCATTTACATTCACATACCGTTTTGCAAGCAGGCTTGTCATTACTGCGACTTCCACTTTTCGACCAGTTTGAAACACCAAACGGCATTGGTTGATGCGTTGTTAAAAGAACTAGAACTGCGTTGCGACTCGTTTTTGGCTGTTAGCGAAACCGTAGATACCGTTTATTTTGGCGGCGGAACACCATCAATTTTACCCATTTCGGAATTGGAACGCATACTTGAACGCATTCGCAAAAATTATCCGCTTAGTGATGATGCAGAAATTACTTTAGAATGCAATCCCGACGATTTGGTGGGAAACAGCGGACGTGCGTACTGCAACGAATTAAAACAAGTTGGCTTTAACCGTCTGAGCTTGGGAATTCAAAGCTTTCAAGATGCCGATTTAAAACTGATGAATCGGGCGCACGACGCAAAAATGGCGTTCGACGCTTTGAAAAACAGCACCGATTTTTTCAACAATATTTCGGTGGATTTGATCTACGGCATTCCTTGTTCGGAACCTGCCGATTTAGCGCGCGCCTTGCAATATTTTATTGAGTATTCGATTCCGCATATCTCGGCTTACGCCTTAACCGTGGAGCACAAAACCGCTTTGGAAAAACTCATTGCCAAAGGAGAAATTCCGGCGCCCGACGAAACAGCATTGGAACAACAGTTTTTATTGGTGCGAAATACACTGCGAGAAGCCGGTTACGACCATTACGAAATTTCGAACTTTGGAAAACCGAATTTTCACTCGCGCCACAACAGTTCGTACTGGTCGGGAAAACCGTATTTAGGCATCGGCCCCTCGGCGCACAGTTATTTGGGAAACACGCGCCTGTGGAATATCTCGAATAATGTGTTGTACGTGAAGGCGCTCGAGGCAGAAAATTTACCTTCGACTTCGGAAAAGCTGTCGACTTACGATCGGCATAACGAATTTGTAATGACGCAATTGCGATTAGAAAAGGGTATTTCGCTCTCGGCATATGAAACAGATTTTGGTTTGGAAGCAAAGGCCGTTTTGTTAAAGCAGGCGAAAAAGTATTTGGCTGTAAATCAGCTTGAACTGAGCGATACACATTTGAAAATCAGTGAAAAAGGACTTTTCTTTGCCGATGGCATAGCCGCCGATTTCTTTTTAGACGCCAGCGACGGAATTTTAAACGAATACGCATGAAAGTAACGATACAACAGCAGTACGAAATAGATTTGAATAAACCGATTGATATTTCGATGCCGTTAGCGGCTACGCCAGAGAATCCGGTGGCTTGGTATCAGGGTGCGCCGCGATTCGAACCTGTAGTTATGGGCGATTTTATCGGCAGTGTGCGCAGCGGAAAATCGAGTACCAATTTTTACGATTTGCATATCAATCCGCATGCCCACGGAACGCATACCGAATGTTTGGGGCACATAACGGCGGAGCACTACAGCATAAACGATTATTTAAAGACGTTTCATTTTTTCTGTACGCTTATTTCGGTTACGCCCGATTTAATAGACGAAGATTTGGTTATTACGCGAGAGCAAATTGCTGCTGCGGTAAACAACAATTGGCAAGAAGCTTTGGTTGTTCGAACTTTACCCAACGACGATTCGAAATTGCAGCGCAAGTACTCGAATACCAATCCGCCGTATTTGCATGCCGATGCGGTGGCCCTTTTGGTTGAAAACGGCGTGAGACATTTACTACTCGATTTGCCGAGCGTGGATCGGGAACAAGACGGCGGCGCCTTACGCGGACACAAAACTTTTTGGCAGGTGACCGATGTGCAACAAGTAAACGCCGATGCCCGATTTGATGCCACAATAACCGAACTCGTGTTTGTTCCTGATACTGTAGCCGATGGTATGTATTTTTTGAATTTGCAAATCTGTTCGTTAGAAAACGACGCTTCGCCGAGTAAACCCGTTTTATATGAATTAGTTGCGCTATGAATATCGAAGATTTTGTAAATTTTTGCTTGTCGAAACCCGGAACGTCGGAACATTTTCCGTTTGATGAAGATACTTTGGTTTTAAAAGTAGCCGATAAAATGTTTGCCGCCACAGGTTTAGGAAGCTGGGAAGGCGGGCAACCCACAATCAATTTAAAATGCGATCCGGAGTTGGCAGTTGAATTACGCGAACGGTACCAAGCTGTGATGCCGGGTTATCACATGAATAAAACGCATTGGAATACAGTGGCAGTTAATCAGGATGTGAGCGACAAAGAAATCGTACAAATGATTAACCACTCGTACGATTTAATTGTAGCCAAATTGCCGAAGGCTGTTCGCGAGCAGTTACAATCGTTGAACGGCTAACGATAGGTTAATTTATGCCTGCGCATATTTTTTTCCAAATGCCTGAATTTTTCCAGACAAAATTTCTTTTCCTGTTTTTTTGCTTTCGGAAGCCAATTGTTCGTCGGTTTTTAGTGCGGCAAACGATTCGTTTTGGATTTGCTCGTAGGTTTTTTCGAGCAGTTTTAATTCGCGAATTTGTTCTTCCACGCGCGATTTAACGGCGAGTTCGCTTTCTTCCAACAGATAATCGTATGTGCCTTTTGGTGCCAGCAGTTTTGCTAAAATCGGTGCGGTTTCTACACACAAGAAAAGTAACATAATAAACAAAGACGGCATGGTTGGCAAATCGTTTAAGGCACGAATGCGCGCCATGAGTCCGTCGTATTTATTGATAATTGGTTTTGCTTGCGCGATTTTCGATTCTTGTTCGGTTTCGAGTTTCTGTTTGTTCTCGTTTAGTGTAGCGAGTTTAGCGGCGGTTATTTTTCGCAGCGAATCGAGTTCAGTTTTAGCTGTATTGTGTTTGGCGATTTTCTCTTTAAACACCGGGCCTTTTCCGATTTTGAGTGTGCCTTTGGTTCCTTCAGCTTCGGCAATGTACGTGTTGTACAAATTGTTTACCTCTTTTTCTTTTGCTGCAAGTTGCGCTTTCAGGCTGTCGGTTTCGGATTTGATGTCCTGCAAGTTTGTTGCGAAGTAGGTTTGTACTTCTTTTTTGTTTTGCAGAGCGAGTTTGTTTTGTTCGGAAAGCAGTACGGCGTCGATTTCTTTTTCGAAGATTTTAATTTCGAGTGGTTTTGAAATCACAACCGCGATGATTAAGGCGAGTACGAGTCTGGGAACGGCTTGTAAAACTTCGTTGGTAAAGCTATCGCGTTTTTTGAGTGTAGAAACAATGTAGCGGTCGAGGTTAAAAATGAGCGAAGCCCAAACTAAACCAAAGATTACGGCCGGATAGATGCTATCGAACACAGTGAAGAGTGCGTAGGTAGCGGCAAGAAACGCCATTACTGCGGTAAAGAAAACGGTGGCGCCAATTCCCACGTATTTGGTTTGTTCGCCTTCGCTGCATTTATCGAGCAGCTGACGGTCGGCACCGGAACACAGAATAAAAAATCGTTTTAACATGATTGATGAGATTGATGATGCACGAAATACAAATAGCGCGCCAAATTTTTTTGCACAATTGTTGCAGCCCCGATTGCAATGGAAAGGCAAGGCAGTTTGGGCAGACTGCGGTTTGGCGGAAAAGAGCGACCAAAGGAAGCTACTTTACTGCCTTAACCGAAGCTGCCCAAACCACTTGACTTGCAATGAAAAGCGGGAATTGCTGCCCTAAAAATCTGTATACTATTTTAACAAACCACCGCCAGAATTTATTTTATCGGTGTTGATGTCGGTGTTGTCTTTTTGCAATTTAAGGTTACCGAAATTATAGGTTAGCGAAACGCGGAACACTCGTGAATCGCGCTTTTCGTAGAAAGTTGAGCGAATATTTTCACCGGGAATTAGGGCTGTTGTTTTATTGATATTGAACAAATCGAAACAATGCACGCCTAATTTTAACCTTTTGTTCTAAGTACACGACAAAAATTGTATTAAATTAATTTCCAGCTTATTGAACTTTGATAATAAGCAATTTGACAAATAATCTAATCCGAGTTTAAAAACGGATACTGCTCTTCGACCATGATTTTTTATCTTTATTGGTTTTATTTGATTATCAATATAATCCCCAATTTTATAGCACCAAAGAAATGCAATCATTACCAACGCGATTAATTTTTCTAATCTTTCTNATAATCCTTTAATATACTGAATATCAGCTTTTTGTCAAAATTTTTAAGAACTTATTTTATTGATTTTTAATCAATTATGTTTTTTGTCGTGTACTAAAATATTTTTGTTTTTGCTTACCTGTAAGTAGAATGAAACTATAGCGATAGTAAAATTTGAGATACTTCTAAGAAATAAGCTATATGGAAATAATAGATTTTGCTGATAATGTGTACTTAAAAGATGGAATCTGGTTTTCCAAAAACAATCGAGATATTTCTTATCCCAAAGAAGGAAACATGAATTGTTATGAAATTGAGAAAGATAGTTTTTGGTTTCAACACAGAAACAACTGTATTTTAGAAACAGTTAGATTTTATTCTGAGCACGAAACTTTTTTCGATATAGGTGGCGGAAATGGGTATGTTGCCAAAGGACTTGAGGATAATAATATAAAAACAGTTTTAGTGGAGCCGGGTTTAGAAGGAGCTTTAAATGCGAAAAAGCGCGGGCTTTCGAATATTATTTGTTCCACATTTGAAGACGCAGGTATTAAAGTAAACTCTTGTAAATCAATTGGATTATTCGACGTCGTAGAACACATAGCTGATGATCAGCAGTTTCTTATGTCAGTTTATTCTAATCTTGCTGTAAATGGCTTTGTTTACATAACCGTACCGGCTTACAATTTTCTCTGGTCTAAAGAAGATGCTGACGCCGGACATTACAGACGTTACACAAAAAGACAAATTTGTAGAGTGCTCGAAGACAGTGGTTTTAAAATCCAATATGCAACCTACATTTTTTCAATTCTTCCCCTTCCAGTTTTTTTCTTTCGGACAATTCCGAGTTTTTTTTGGCTAAAAAGAAATTCATCAGATTTGAGTAAACACAAACAAGAACATTCTCAAAGAAAAGGTTTAATAGCCCTCATTCTGAATTTTATTTGGAATAAAGAAATATCTTATATCAAACAGAAAAAGAAAATTCCGTTTGGTGGTAGTTGCTTAGTAGTAGCTAAAAAAACTTCCTGATCTCCACATGCTCCCCCGAACTCGCCCCATTTCAAGTTTAATATAAAAAATCTTCGCACTATGATACTTCCTTGTTTCACAACCGTCTTTTCAAAAAACTAGTACACATTCCAAAATTAAAACCTCGTTTAGAGCGATTAAACGAGGTTTTTTTAATGTGTAAAAATATGATATTGTGAAAATTGCGACCGCAAAAAACTAACCGAATCAAGCACTTTTGTTTTCCTGAATTTAAGGGTATATAATCAGTAGTGTTTTCGATGGAGTTCCCAATTTCCCCAATCAAATCCAGCTTGTAACGACAAATTTTAGGCGCTTATTTTCTGGTATAAACCCAACTTTCCGCTGCCATTCAACAACAAAGCTAAAGCTAACCCAATGATTAACAGATGAAACTCGTAACCTTCGCCTTTCTGGTTGCCAAACCAATTCATAAAAAAGCCGTATTCTAGATGCGATGTTAGAATAATGCCGCTGAATAAGACAACGATGGCGGCTGCCCATATTCGAACGGCAAAACCTAACAGTATCGAGATTGCTCCCACAAATTCAATGACGATCACCAAAAACCCGATAATCCAGGGCAAGTGGAGCGTTTCTGTAAAAAAGTTCATGGTTCCCGTAAAGCCGTAGCCGCCGAACCAACCTAACATTTTTTGCGCGCCGTGAGGCAAAACAATACCACCTAAGCTTAAGCGAAGTATCAAACCAACATAGTTGTCTGCTGTTTTAAAAATAGCTTTCATTCTTACTTTATTAAATTTATTTTTTCGTTTACTAGTTCGGCAATCCTTTTTCCAAAAAGTTCTGCCGTGTGCATGTCTTTCGGAGTGTTCACTTGATGATGCGCGTTATCCGACAGCGTCATAAGTCCTAAGTAACTGGCAAGTCCGTTCGGTTCGTCTAACTGAATGTCGTTTTCAAATTTAGGTAGTATTCCCAACGAAATCCAAAGCATGCTGTGCTGTGCCGCGAAAAGCGCTAGTTGCTGTAAGGTGTTGAGCTTATCTCCATTGAGCGTAGAGGAATTGGTAAATCCGGCAGCTAATTTGTCTTTCCATTTCTGTTGATACCAAAATGACCCCGTCGCTTCCATAAATTTCTTGAATTCAGCGCTTACAGTTCCCATGTACGTTGGCGTTCCAAAAACAAGCGCATCGGCTTCGTGGAGAATCTCGAAATTGGCTTGCGCTTCCAGGGTCGAAACCAATTTAACATCCGCACTGCGCTCGAGTGCTCCCTTTTGGATGTGTTCGGCAACAATCTTGGTGTGTCCGTAGCCGCTGTGGTATACAATTACGATACTCATAAGTAGTTGTTTTAAAATTCACCACAAAGCAACTACAGCGGAAGCGATAAAAAATTAAACTAGTTTAATTTCGAACAGCTACGGTTCAACTTTCTGGGTTTTAACGCTGCGTCAGACGTTTTCGAAGCATACTTAAAAATACGGGAGTGATTCTCAGGTAAGTGGCAACTTGCTTTTGAGAGAGACGCTGTTCTAACGATGGATATTTTTGTACAAAATCGAGATAGCGCTCTTCGGCGGTTAGTGCCAATGTTTGCTCAATGCGCTTCTGCTGGGCGATAAATGCATTTTGCAATAAAATCCTGAAAAAACGTTCAAATTTGGGCACTCTAGCGTATAAAGTATCGAGGTCGGATTTGGATATTTGAAGTATTTCGGACTCCTCTAACGCTTCGATGTAGTAAGTCGACGGAGTTTGGCTTAAAAAGCTATATAAATCGCCAATCCACCAATCTTCGACTCCAAACATGACGATGTGTTCTGCTCCGAGTTCGTTTAAGGTATAAGTCTTTGTACAACCGCGAATAATAAAGTTTTCGGTACGACAAATCTCACTCGGTCGTAAAATGAACTCCTTTTTTTTAAACGTTTTGTATTGTAAAAGGCTTAAAAAATAGTCGACCTCCGTTCGATCTAAATGGATGTGCTTGTTTACATTAGCAAGAATAATTTCAAAGTTTGGAGTGGTCAAGTGGTCTAATTGCTGCAATCTACTTTTGCGAAAGTAACAAAGATTATGCTGAAATCTATCGGTGTTGGTCAATCAAAATTACATTCCCGTCGGGATCCGAAAGAAAAATACTGCCCGGTCCGGCCGTTTGTTCGTCGACTTCTGCCGAAAGGCAAATACCACTGGCTTTTAGTTGCGACTGAATCGCACGAACGTCGTCAAACGGATCGGTATTATGCCCGTTTTCGTCCCAGCCCGGATTAAAGGTGAGCAGGTTTCCTTCGAACATTCCTTTAAACAAACCGATTAACGCATTTTCGTTCTTTAAAATCAAATAGTTTTGCTCGAAACTTCCCGAAAGGACGGTAAATCCCAACTTTTGATAAAATTCGTGCGATACGGTCAAATCAGTAACGCTTAAGCTAATTGAAAAAGCTCCTAGTTTCATACTGTTTGCGTTTACTCATTTACCACGCCTTTCTTGCGCTACATTTAAACAACTACAACAGGCGCAACAAAATGCTTCTTGCAACAAATATAAAAACTTGGAGCCTTTTTTTGGCGCTAATTCCTAAAAATCAGATGTTTAAAAAGATGCTTACTTCTGAGTGAATACCATAAATTAAACAATCAGTCGTGCACAGTTTCTTAAAAATTAATGAATCGAAAAAAAGCTATCTCTCTTTCTTCGCACGATATTTCTGATAACTCGCATAGCCTAAGCTGATTACGGAATGTACGAACATGCTCAAATACAGATAGCCAAGTAACTTCAAGCCATACGGGTCTGTGAAATACTTAGCTTGCGAAAGCCCAATTAAAATTGAACAATAAATAGCAAAAATGAGTACATTGACACCAAACCAATACCAAAATGTTCTGGGTCTTGGCCATAAGTACAAGCTTCCGAAAATAAAAGCAGCGGGCAGCAGTATGCAGATAAGCGTTAAAAACATAAATCAGCGGTATGAGGAACTACATTTACACCGATCGCTACAAAAATATTTGCTTCAAAAGAAATAAAAAGCAAATTGCAAAGGTGTACATTTTTAATCATCTGCCATATGCCTATTAGCAGTAGCAAGCAGCTATCTTCCCACTGTTTTTCTCCGATCGCGTTCTTTCTTTAACAAATTTAATTCGCGACTGGTTTGCCCGGCTACCGAAGTATTTTCTTCTGCACGTCGAATCAAATACGGCATTACATCACGTACGGGTCCGAAAGGCAAGTATTTCGCTACATTGTAGCCGTGTGCGGCCAAATTATAACTGATGTTGTCACTCATTCCGTATAATTGTCCGAAAAATACACGTGTATCATTTTTAGCAATTCCGTGTTCGGCCATCAATTGCATTAAGCGGTATGAGCTCGATTCGTTGTGCGTTCCCGCAAAAATTGCCATGTGCTCCAAATGTTCCATCATGTAGTACACAGCAGCATCAAAATTCGCGTCGGTTGCGGCTTTGTCTTTGCAAATCGGAGTAGGGTAGCCCAATTCTTCGGCACGCTTGTTTTCTTTTTCCATGTAAGCGCCGCGCACGAGTTTCATTCCAATATGAAATCCGTCTGCTTTAGCTCTCTCGTGCAATTCTTTCAAATACGGAACACGATCATGACGGTAAAGTTGTAAGGTATTAAAAACTACTGCTTTTTCTTTATTGTATTTGCGCATCATTTGTTCCACAAGATCGTCGGCGGCATCTTGCATCCAACTCTCTTCACCGTCTATCAACAGCATCACATTTCCTTGATGTGCTGCGCTGCAAACTCGGTCAAATCGTTCGATAACGCGGTTCCATTCTGCCTGCTCGTCCGGAGTTAAGGTTTCCTTTCGACCTAGTTTTTCATACAGTTCGAATCGGCCAAAGCCCGTTGGTTTAAAGACAGCGAACGGTATGGCTTCTCGAGCAATCGCAAAATCTATGGTGCGTAAAGTCATCGCCAAAGCTGCGTCGAATTGGGCTTCGTCTTCTTTTCCTTCCACCGAATAATCTAAAACAGATGCCACGCCTTTGGTATACATTTTATCGACCACAGGCAAACAATCTTGTTCGTTTACACCACCACAAAAATGATCGAAAACGGTGGCTCTAATCAAACCCTCAACAGGTAAATGTGCTTTGATGGCAAAGTTGGTAACCGCAGTGCCAATGCGAACTAAAGGTTCGTTAGCAATCATCTTGAAAAGAAAATACGCGCGGTCGAGTTCTGTATCGGTTTTTAGAGCAAATGCCGTTTCGGTGTTGTCAAACAATTTTTCCATCGTAATTTTTATGCGTCACAAAGATAACGAGAACGTTTGCGTAGGCAATATTTTTATCGCTTTCTTCACGATTATTTAAGTCGATTTCTCTCGGAAATGTTGCAACTTTGTTCCGTAAACTTTGAAAATGACTCTCCTCAACCATACTGCACTGGTGCACGACATCTACGAAGGCGAAAACGGCTATGCAGCTTTAAACGCACTCATCGAAAAAAAGAAGTACTCTAAAATTGTTCTCTTCTCCGACGAAGTAGTTTACGATTTGTGGGCCAGTAAATTACTGCAAGAATTGTATGCTGTTCAAGACATCCATACCATTGTGATTGAAGCCGGCGAAGCACAAAAGCAGTTGGAAATTTGCAAGTTTATTTTTGAAGAATTAGCCGATATCGAAGCCGACAAAAGTACCTTGATCATCAACTTTGGCGGCGGAGTGGTAACCGATATCGGCGGGTTTATCGCATCGACATTTAAGCGCGGAATCGATTTTGTGAATGTGCCTACTACACTTTTAGGAATGGTCGATGCTGCTTTGGGTGGTAAAAACGGCATCGATTTAGGTGCGGTGAAAAACCAGATTGGAACAACAGCCATGCCGCAATTGGTACTTATCGATTGCGCTTTCGCGGAAAGTCTAGAATCCGAAGAAATTTTGTCGGGACTAGCCGAAATGATTAAACACGGCGCTATTGCCGATGCCGCTGTCTTTGAACGATTTGAACAAGCAACTTCGTTTTCCATCGCAGCGGATAGCGACAGCATTATCGAATCGGCACAGATAAAAATGCGTATTGTTAGCGAAGATCCGTTTGAAAATGGCCTCCGGAAAGTTCTCAATTTCGGACACAGCATAGGTCACGCGCTCGAATCGTATTTGCTGGAAAGCAGTGAAGAACGTGTTTATCACGGTTATTGCGTCGCTGCGGGAATGATCATGGAAAGCCACATGGCCTGGCAAAGCGGATTATTAGCAGAAACTGATTTTAAGCGATTAGTTGCCGTGATCGATCGGTTTTTTGATCGCATAATCATTCCACAAAATGCCGTTTCAAAACTGCTGGAGTTGATGCGTCACGACAAAAAAAATAGGGATGGAAACCTGCGCTATGCACCAATTACGGCCATTGGTTTTGCGAAAGACACGTATGTAGCTGACTCACAACAAATTGAAAATGCGATACAATTTTATAATTCCTAACATTAAATTAAATAAATGTAAAGAGTGTTACTTCAATATTTTTTTACATTTGCTGCAATGAAAAGAAACGAAAATTTTGCTAGCAAACCGCATCATTGCAAGGATTCACGGCAGTTTAAACGCCGTTTTTTGGATTTAATAGCCACTAAATTTTCTTTATTGCATTTATTTGACAGTTCGTTGCTGCAATATGCGAGCGCCGAATTGCAAATTATCTACGCCAATATTAGGGTTTGAGAAAGCTGTTTTACACAGTTTTATTGTTCAAATCTTAATTTCTCGCTTTCATGAATACAAAATATTTCGACCTTATCAATCAAACGTACTACTTTCCCCAAGAAGAGTTTACGCTTAACAAAGACAATCTCCAATTTCACAACATCGATTTGATGAAGTTGGTAGAACAATACGGTACGCCGTTGAAGTTTACGTATTTACCGCAAATTTCAAACAACATTAAGCGCGCGAAAAATTGGTTTCGTAACGCTATGGAAAAGAATAAGTACGAAGGCAAGTACTACTACTGTTATTGTACTAAAAGTTCGCACTTTGAATATGTGATGAACGAAGCGTTTAAAAACAATATTCATATTGAAACCTCATCGGCTTTCGACATCAATATTGTAGAACGTTTAATGGAAACCGGAAAAATCAATAAAAACACGTTTATCATTTGCAACGGTTTTAAGCGCGACCAGTATATAACCAATATTGCGCGTTTGATTAATAGCGGCCACAAAAACTGTATTCCGATTATCGATAATTATGAAGAATTGGATTTGTTGCAAGCCGAAATTAAAGGAAAGTTTAAAATCGGAATTCGTATTGCCGCGGAAGAAGAACCAAAGTTCGAATTTTATACGTCGCGCTTGGGTATTGGGTACAAGAATATTTTGGCTTTCTACAAGAAGCAAATTCAAGACAATAAAAAGGTGGAATTGAAAATGCTCCACTTTTTCATCAATACCGGAATTAACGACAACGCCTACTACTGGAACGAGTTGGTGAAGTGTATTAAAGTATATATCGCTTTGAAAAAAGAATGCCCGTCGCTCGATGGATTGAATATAGGTGGCGGTTTTCCGATTAAAAATTCGTTAGCCTTTGAGTACGATTATCAGTATATGATCGACGAAATCATCAACCAAATTAAAATTGCATGCGACGAAGCTGAGGTTGATGTTCCGAACATTTTTACAGAGTTTGGATCGTTTACTGTAGGCGAAAGCGGCGGAGCGATTTACCAGATTTTGTACCAAAAGCAACAAAACGACCGTGAGAAGTGGAATATGATCGATTCGTCGTTTATTACTACTTTGCCAGATACTTGGGCCATCAACAAGCGTTTTATCATGTTGGCCATAAACCGCTGGAACGATACTTACGAACGTGTACTTTTGGGTGGTATGACTTGTGATAGCGACGATTATTACAACTCGGAGCAAAACATGAATGCCATTTATTTGCCGAAATACAATAAAGAGAAACCGCTTTACATTGGGTTTTTCAATATAGGAGCGTATCAAGAAACCATTGGCGGTTACGGCGGATTGCACCACTGTTTGATACCGCAGCCGAAGCACATTTTGATTGATCGCGATGAAAACGGCATCTTAGCTACGGAAGTTTTTTCGGAGCAACAAACCTCAGAGCAAGTGTTAAGTATTCTGGGATATAAATAAAAGAAATTAAATTTGAGATATGAGTAAAGGACCGATTAGCCAGTTTATAACAAAGCATTATTTGCACTTTAATTCAGCTGCTTTAGTAGATGCTGCCAAAGCCTACGAGGCGCAATTAGAGAATGGTGCGAAGATGATGGTAACTTTGGCGGGAGCTATGAGTACAGCCGAAATCGGTAAGATTTTTGCAGAAATGATTCGCTGTGATAAAGTACAGATAATTTCATGTACTGGTGCGAATTTAGAAGAAGATATCATGAACTTGGTAGCGCATTCACACTACGAGCGCGTGCCAAACTACCGCGATTTAACTCCGGAACAAGAATGGGATTTGTTGGAGCGTGGTTTAAATCGCGTAACCGACACGTGTATTCCGGAGCATGAAGCATTCAGACGTTTGCAAAAGCACATTTACAAGATTTGGAAAGACGCCGACGATAAGGGAGAACGTTACTTTCCGCATGAATTCATGTACAAAATGTTGTTGTCGGGCGTTTTGGAAGAATATTACGAAATTGATTTGAAAGATAGTTGGATGTACGCTGCCGCGGAAAAGAACTTGCCTATTATTGTTCCAGGTTGGGAAGACAGCACGATGGGTAATATTTTCGCCTCGTATGTTATCAAAGGCGATTTAAAAGCCTCGACGATGAAAAGCGGTATTGAATACATGACGTTCTTGGCCGATTGGTACACGAAAAACAGCAAATCGGGCGTAGGTTTCTTCCAGATTGGTGGAGGTATTGCGGGCGATTTCCCAATTTGTGTGGTGCCGATGTTGTACCAAGATATGGAAATGCACGATGTTCCGTTTTGGAGCTATTTCTGTCAAATCTCCGACAGTACAACCAGTTACGGTTCGTATTCCGGAGCGGTACCGAACGAAAAAATTACTTGGGGAAAATTAGATATAACAACTCCAAAATTTATCATAGAATCTGATGCTACAATCGTTGCGCCTCTTATTTTTGCGTACTTGTTAGATATGTAAAGTTAAAAAGCAAAACGCCCTTTCCTATTTATAAAGCGATGAAAAGAATTATTGTTGATTACTCCAAACTTACAAACGAGATTTTGAATTTGCTGGTCGAGAAGTTTCCCGACGGTTACGACGATTCAAATATTATCCGGTTTAGTACACGACAAAAAACATAATTGATTAAAAATCAATAAA
>NZ_NOXX01000161.1 GCF_002251775.1 Flavobacterium aurantiibacter | reverse complement strand
TTATTTTTATTGGTTTGGGGTGTCTCTGTAAAATGGCACATAACGGTTTGNGCTAAATATGCCAAGCAAGCATCGTCATCGGGGAAAGCTTTTGAAAAGTCTAGGATATTTTGACCTGTGAACAGGTGCAAATCATTTTAAATCAGGTATAAATATACGGAATATATTTGGATAACTCAATTATTTTTATTATTTTTAGTAACTAAAACACAAAAATTATGGGCAACGCAACCGTTAACTATTCTTTCAAAAATTATGGTCTCTCAGTAAGTATTGTTATCAGTACCGAATTACAGACTTTTCAGGCCGCTGATAATAAAAGCTACCAAGGGTATGCTATACAAAGTGGATCTGGAGTTTACACCCCAAATGGCGGAAGCCAGCTAACTTTTAACATAGCACCTCAAAGCGTAAATCAGTATAACGTGCTGTGGGCAAGTACAGATGATGGCTGCGGTGGTAGTTCTCATGGAATAGATACAAACGGTGTTTGTATTTTAGGAGATAATGGTACTATTGCTTGGAATGGCTCTGAAGACGGTGTAGCTAGTTTTTCATTACAAGAGGGCGCAGTCAGTGGACCCGTCACCTTGAGTAAAGTAAAAAACTGGCCTCCGAAATCATAATTCACTACCGCTATTACATTTTCTTACGTATAAAATAGCCGTAATTGCGATTGCTTACGAGTCAATTTAAGTAAAATCGTTTCGCGGCTATTTTTTTTATCAAAAAACCGAGTCTTTTTGTCAATCTAAGTTTAATTATTGGTTTTTCATTTTTTACCAGTGCGGCATTTCGCGCTATTCGTTGCAACAAAAACGCACAAAAGCGGTTCGTGCTGCTTTTGTCAAGGGCTTCCGCTGGTCGCCTCGTCAAAACCGCACTCACACGCTTTTCCTACGGTTTTGTTTTCACTGCCATCACGGCCTCGAGGAACACCCGCAGTCAAATAATTAGCAAACTCGAATCGCAAATAATCGATTTTAGTCAGAAATAGCGGTTTAAAACATTTTCTTACAACGACAGCATTTATTGAAAATTCTGTTCTTCTAAACTTTTCGCAACCAACCCAAAATTTCGTCGTGCTTAATGGTCCACTTTCCGTGTTTGTAATTGAGGTCGAGGGAAATTCGGGATTTTGCGTTTGGCCCCGGATTTTGCTGCACAATTTGTATTTGTGAAGCTGTTACTTTGGAAATAATGGCCACATGACCGTATTGGTTGAATAAATTTCCATCAAAAATCAGAAGATCGTTCACCTGAGGCTTCGATTTACTCGTATTTGTAAACTGAATTAAATTTCTTTTTTTGTTCATTCCGCCATCTGCAACAGCGCGATCATAAAAATCTTTTGCATGACCATAGCTATCGGGCATTTTGTGTTTAAGCTTTTGATAGTAATAGCGTTTAACAAACTCAACGCACTGATACTTCAATCCAAGATTGTAGCCGTCGGCAGTGGTATTCCGACCCACTACATTACCAACCGAACCGTTGTAATAAACGTAAACTCCATTTAAACTGTCAATCTTTTGTCCGACTTTTAAACCTGGTTTAAAACCGATCTTATTAAACGACCAAAAACCGGTAGTTACTACTAAAATAATAGCGATAGAAAGGTATTTTAAAGACTTTAATTTCATAGAAAGAAACTTTAATAAAGCGAATCGGCGTGACGTAAATACTAAATAATCAAGGCAACATCAATAATCAAGTAACGTTTTGATTTTCTATTAATTGTATAATCAAGTCTTTCAATTTTAAACCAATTCCATGGTGTACCGTCATCGATATACGTTTCTACGAACTGCATGCCAATTTTCTCTAAAACTTTTATAGACGCCTTGTTTTTTGCATCGGCAGCTGCATATACCTGTTGCAGTTGCATGGTATTAAAAGCGTAGTCGAGTGTTAAAAAAGCGGCTTCGGTAGCTATACCTTGCGACCAATATTTTCTGATGAGCCTGTAGCCTATGTCGTAATAATTTTGGTGATTATTATTTAGCTCTGTAACAAACTTTAATCCTGCCCAGCCAATGAAGTTATTGGTTTCCCGGTCGACGACAGCCCAACGACCAATGCCGTGCTCTTGGTATTGTTGCCGAACAAAAGTGATGACTTTTGCAGACTGTTCTCTGGATATCAATGGTTTATTGCCCAGAAATTTGTGCACTTCCGGATCTGAATCGAGTTCAAACATACCGTCAACGTCCTCGGGAACTAATTCTCGTAAAATAAGGCGTTCGCTTTCAGCAAATATCTTCATCGCGGCTTAGGGTTGGTTTGATTCGAACCATTTAACAATAGCAGGCATATTTCTTTCAAATCCGCCGGGAATAAAAAAGTTGAGTACGGCGGATTTTTCGGACGTATTATTTGCAAAATCGTGTTGCGTCTTGGCAGGAATTCGCAAAAAATCTCCGGGTTCTACATCTATCCATGTCTCGCCAACCAGTACCGATGTAACGCCTGAAATACCGAAGAAAACCTCATCGTTAGCCTCGTGCTGGTGTGCGCCCGGACCGGTAGAATAAGGTTCTAACCACCATTCGGAAATGCTGTAATTGTTAGCCGTTTCGTTTTCATCGGCTTTAAAAATTGCAGTCATACTGCCGCAAGGGTAAACTCTGCCCTCTTTCTTTTTGAGGAAAAGTACCGATGTGTCGTTTTGCTTGTGTTCCATATTTTGCAGTTTTGGCAAAGTTGTATGTCAGAACTCTTTGAAATGCGAGCCGAATACCAGACTAAGGTATTTGTTCTTCTAAATGTAATTAAAAAAAGATAATTGTATAATGATTGTGCGTACTAGCTGGAGTGTTAACTATTCTAAGCTCAAATCCTCTGGACTCAATGTGGTCTTAACATTATAAAGACTTTTTCTCATCGCAAAAACCAGTTTGTTTAACGCTTCTTCATTTGGGTTTTCTATAAATTTCTTCATTGTTTTTATTGCTAAGTCTGATGCATAAATTATCGTAATGAACCATTGTAAATTAACTTCATCGATTCGTTCTTTTTTTGTTGTGATCACGAATTTTTGTAGTTGATGTTTTTCTTATTTTATAGTTCAACAACATCCGTAAATCCATAGATAACAAAGCGTAATGTTAAAAAAAGTCTCTAACATTGACTAAACAAAATTAGATACTTGCCGCTACTACAATTTCTCGCGAACAAACACTTTTTCCACCAAACGTTAGTGACGTATGACCTAGCCCCGGTTGCAGCGGCAGCCCGGAGGAAAAGACGCTCGTTTGAATTGGGCTAGAAACGGCGACCTAAGAAGCCGGGTATAGCCCCATGAAAACCGCGTATTTTATGAGGACTATAGCGGAAAACGGGAAGAGCTAATAAAAATACAAAACGCTAATCTGACAACTTTAAGGCGCTTTGGAAACTCCTGTTGTGGTTTGAACGATCGGTTTTATCGTTCCATCGGCGTTGTAGTACAGGTAATCCACACAAATAGATCTGCGGTACATACTGCCTGTTGGTAGCGCACCATTGTGGTAGAAGAAGTAGGATTTTCCTTTAAAATCAATAATTCCCGGATGTGTAGTAAAACTGTTCGGGACGTTTTCTTGAATAATACCTTTGTATTCCCAAGGCCCAGTCGGACTCTTTGCCATACAATACTCAATCATTTCCGGATTGGTTCCATTTCCGGCGTAAACCAAATAATACCAACCGTTTCGCTTGTAAACCCATGGCCCTTCGATATAGTTTTTGGGCGTATCAACAGTTATCGGACCGTCTAATTCGATCATGTTTTCTTTAAGTTTAACCCATTTCATACTGCCGTTTCCCCAATAAAGATAGGCCTGTTCGTCGTCGTCAATAAAAACTGTCGGGTCAATATCATGCCAAGCATGTGGTTTGTCTTGCGTCATTTCATTAACAATGAGTGCTTTACCAATTGCGTCGGTAAAAGGTCCCAGCGGATGATCGGCTACAGCTACTCCAATACAAGCACCGCCTCCACTTGCTGAATTTGGTTTGTGAAAAGTCGATACAAACCAATAAAATTTGCCGTTGCGTTCCACACATTGCGCTGCATAAGCGTCGCCTGTAGCCCAACTAAAAGTAGCAGGCGATAGTTTTGCGCCGTGATGTTTCCAAGTTTTCATGTCTTTGGTCGAATATATATGCCAGTCGGGCATGCGGTAATTTGGCGCATTCACTGAGGCCGTGTCGTGTCCGGTGTACACATACAGTACGCCTTTATGCACCAAGGGCGCCGGATCGGCGGTAAAAATATTCTTGAAAATCGGATTCTGTGCGAAAATCTGCACCGTCAAAAAGTGAAAGAGCAGTAAAAAAATTGCGAATTTTCTTGGTTTTATCTGGTTTGGTTTTCTAAATCGTATAATCTGAGTAGTCTAAATCGCGGTTCTTGTTAAAATTAGCTTGTTTGGCGAGACGCAAGATCATTCCGTTTCCAATAAGCTGGAAATTCTACGCAAAATTTTTCGTAAAAAAGTGTTTTATGCCGACTGCTAGGTGTTTTTAGGGCGGCATTTCGCGTTTTTCATTGCATCCCGATAGCTATCGGGAGCCTTGCTCGGTTGGTTTCGGCAGTATTTGCAAAAGCTTCTGCTGGTCGTTTGTGCAAAAACGACTTCACTCGCCCGCTCTACGGCTTTGTTTTCATTGCAACCGCGGCCGCGGGGAACGTTACTGGGGAATCTGTGCAAGTACAAAATGAATATTTCTACGAATACGATAAGAAACAACGCGAATGTGCTTGCAGGAATGTGGGAATAAAATGGAATCTCAGATTCTTTTATCAAAAAAATCCATCAGTTGAGTCATTTAGCGTAGATATTATTAAAAACAATTTTGCGGATACGCATCCACTTAAATGATTTTGAGAAATTTCGAAGGAGTTATTTCGCTATTTTTTAGAATATAGCAAGAATGGTGCGGAATAAAAAGATAGAAAAAGAAAAAAAGGCGACCATTAGAAATCATGATCGCCTAACGGATTATTTTTTAACCGTAGTTGTTGTTGGAGTGTAAATGCTGAATGTTAACGCTGCAATCAAACCATTTACAAAAGTTTGTCTGGTGTGAACGGTGTAATCTGTTGCGCCTTCTGCCATAGTTTTTGAATCAGAAACTCCAACGGGTGCTAGACCACCAATTAAATAATGATTCCATTTGGTAACCTCTGAATTCCCCTGTGCTCCTTTACCAACGACACTTGTGTAGGAGAAGCAAGAAGTTAGCATAATTGAGCTTGCAAAAACGACGGTCATAATTTTGAAAGTTCTTTTCATTCTTTTGATTTTTTATGTTAATTACTCATTATTGAGTTGCTTTTAGGCATTGTTTACGGTTTCGATGCTTATCCGTTAGTGTTAGTATTCAAAATTTTTAGTTCTATCCAAATTCTAAAAATTAAATAAAAATCGCAAATACAAAGAACACTTTTGAGCTATGTACTGTTTAAAAAAAGCAAATATGATATTGTACGACAATGATTTAATCTATTACTCATTTATTACTTTCCTGCCCTTAATAATAGCCATTTTTTTACGGTACTGTCTCAGATTTTTCAAAGAAAACAACTTAAACCAATAGCTCGTTTGGCACATTTTTGGAGCTAAAATAGGTATTTGTTCTCAAGTAGAGCAATAATTTTTAGGTATTTTTCCACCAAACGTTAGTAACGGTTTTTCTAGCCCCGGTTGAAGCGACAGCCCGGAGGAAAAGACGCTAGTTAGCATTGGGCTAGAAACGGCGACCTAAGAAGCCGGGAATAGCCCGATAAAAACAGCGTATTTTACGAGGACTACAGCGGAAAACGGGATTTGCTTCAAAAGAATTTATACTATTTGTTTCTAACATGCAGTGGTTTATCTGATTTATTTAAGAAAAAATAGTACAACTTTTTATCTTTGCTTAAACAACAAAATTATATGCCGTATTTACTTCAGAAATTTGATAGTGGCATGCACTACTTTCTTATTGACGAGGCTGTTGCTGCATCTTTTTTGAGAAGTAGAAATAATCGCGTTATCTGTACAATTAATGGAACGGAATCGTTTCACTGCGCTATTCTACCGAAGAAAGACGGTGTTTTTTTGTGAATGTAGGTTCGAGAATTTGCAAAAAGCTTCAGCTTAGTGTTGGAAGTAGAATTGAAGTTATTTTTGAAATAGATCGCACTGAAAATCAGTTTGCTGTTCCTGAAGAATGGACGGCGGTACTAACATCCGATCAAGAGGCTGCTGTCATTTTTAATGGATTAAGCGCTGGAAATAAGCGTAGCTTGTTGTACTTGGTTGCTCAGGTGAAATCGCCCGAAAAACGCATCGAACGCGCGTTAAAAATCGCCGAAAAAATAAAAGCAGGAATTAGCTCGGCGCGAATCATATTGAAATAGCTAGCGTTAACAATAAAACGCCACATGTAGATAAAAAAAGGTGAAATCGATAATTCGTTTCACCTTTCATTCATTTCAGATTTTATACTTATCGTATTAATATTCAATCAAATATGTAGCTTGAATATTAACAATGATTTCCATTTCACCCGCAGCTAAAGATTGGGAATTATCGCCCATCGCACTTTCTGCCATTGCATAAATTTGTTTGGTAAACTGAGTGGGTACGTAATCGCTCGACATGTCGGTGATGTTAAACAATTTGCCTAATTTCACTTCGGATGCAGCGGCAAGTTCTGCAGCTTTTTTCTTAGCACTTTCAACAGCTAATTTACGAGCTTCGGATTTTTTCTGTTCGGCTACAGACGATTTCAATTGCACATTATCGATAGCATTTACTCCCTTTTCTGTCAAACCCTCTACAATTTTGTCGTAGCTGTCAATTTTCTTTAACAGAACTGTAATTTGCTGACGTGCTACGTAGTTTGATTTCTTGCGTTCAAATAGAAATTGGTCGTTTAAATAAACGCGTTCGGTTTGAATATCGTTTGAAGAAATGCCTTGTGAGGTCAAGTATTTCAAAACTGCATCTACTTTTTGCATATTTGATTTTTGGACTTCGTTTGCTTTCGAACCGGAAGTTTCCACAGCGAAAGTAAGTTCGACCTGATCGGGAACCACGCGTACTTTTCCAAGACCTGTAACATAGATTATTGGTTTACTTTCGATCTGCGACCATCCGAAACTACTAATTAACAACAATACCCATACGATTTTTGATTTCATGATTATTTTAGTTTATTGATTATGCGTGAGCGAAGGCAAAGAGCGTGCCATCATTTTTTGAAACCGAAATGATAGATTCCTAAAACCAAAAATGCAGCGGCAGGTACCAAGGTGTACGGTAGCGCAGCCAGGAAAGTAGTTTTGTATGAGATTGCGGTAAATAAATAGCCTGCTGCGGCTCCGCCTAAATGTGCGGTATGCCCAATATTATCGTTTGCTGCTTTTATGCCATACAAACTATACAAAAGAAAAATCAGTCCAAAAATATACGCGGGAATACCAAAAGGAATCGGGAAAATCATAATTTCTTGTTGTGGATCGAAGACTACTGATCCGAAAACAACGCTTGAAACGGCACCAGATGCGCCTAAAGCGCGATAAGTGTAGTCGTTCTGATGCACTAAAAGCGTAAGTAAATTGCCTGCGAGAAGTCCGACAAAATAAATTACTGCAAAAAATAAGGGCGAGCTAAAGTATATAAACTGTGTACCAAATAAGTACAGCGCGTACATATTGAAAAACAGATGAAAAAAATCCCCGTGAATAAATCCGGAACTTAGCATTCGGACATGATCACCCCTGCGTATTTTAGCAATATCGAAAATGCATCGTTCTCTTATATTCTCATCGTAAAAAGCAGCAAAACTAAGCAGCAGGTTGGCAGTGATTATGGCTAAAAGTACGGAAGACATTTTTTGAGTAATTTATTTCCGAAAGTAATTAAAAACCTAACAGACTATAACCCGTTGGGTGAAATTAAATTAATTGATTTTTGATGTTATT
>NZ_NOXX01000209.1 GCF_002251775.1 Flavobacterium aurantiibacter | reverse complement strand
TTAGTTATACTGATTTGATAAGGAACGCAAATGGATAACTCAATTTATTCTTATTGGTAAAAACCAAGATCGTCGATATATAGTTTATCGCCACCGCCGTTGTTAAACTCTTGGAACACGATTTCGTTGATGGTTCCTGGATTCCCACCTATTTCCGACCATGGAATGTTGAAGGTTGTCCAGCCTAGATTATTAAACGATATTTCTTTACCTGCGCCGTAGTTTCCGTTGACAACGATTTTAAATTTCCCTGTTTCTTGAGTGCTTTTCAGCGAAACTCTCAAACCTGCGAAACCTGCAGTACTTGCTGGAGCTGCGAACAGTGGAAATTTGAATCCTACATAACCGCCGTAATTGGCTTCGATTGAAGACTCGCCCTGAATTTTTTCGGCGGTACTTGCAGTAAATCCGCTGCCATCCCAAGGTCCGAGCCAGTTTTCTACAAATGAAGCCGGAGCATCGTCGTAAATTCCAGTTCCAATAACTTGCGGCGCAGTTCCGTCGCCAGAAAGGGTTGTTACAGTAACTTGTTTGAATTGTGAATTTGGAGGAAGCGTGAAGGTAATTTTATCGAAAGCTACCGATAATATCGTTGCAGGCGTATCTCCAACGGTAACTTCTGGATTGATAAAATAGGATCCATAGATCGTTACTGTATCACCTGTTTGTGCATTTACGGGATTGATGCTGCCTACCTGTGGTGCTGGTGGTGCGATGGTGAAATCGTATTCGGCAGAACCGTTTTCTGTTTCAATTCGCAACTTATTGCTTTGGTCTTGGTATGGCGTGGCCAGAGGAACCGTTACAAAGATTGTTGTATCGGTAACAAGATTTGGATTGAAAGCCGCTTCGAAATCGTTGAAATAGATTTTTTTCAAACCGGTAAAACCCTTTCCTTGAATAACATACACGTTATTTGCAAACCCAACATTGGTTGGCTCTAATTGCGACGGGTTGCCGTCGGCATCAACTGCTGCACTAACTTTATCGATTACAGGTGCAACCGCTACGGACGAATCGTCGGACGAGCAAGCAACGTTTTGGATTAGCACCCCAAAAACGAGCATCCAACTCAAAAGTTTAAAAATTGATTTCTTCATGATAATTAGAAAGTTTAATTAAAAGTATAAGGTACCGGTGGCTCTGTAAGTTTTGGATTTTTAGCCACGTCGTTAGTAGGATAAGGCAAGATAAAGTCGCTTTCTTCTGGAGTAAAAGACTGTGCAGTTACACGATCACCACGGTTTTGAGCCGACATGATGGCGATAGCTTGTGCGCGAGGAATTCTTCCTAAATCGAACCAATAATCTCCTTCGAAGGCAAGCTCTTTTCTGCGCTCGACGAAAATATCGTTAAAAGTGATTGAAGTAGCTGGCGATAAACCTGCGCGGGTTCTTACGGCATTAAATGAACTTAGTGCAGAGGCATCAGAAGTACTTCCACCACCAGCTAATATAGCTTCGGCATGAATTAAGAGAAGTTCGGCATAACGCATGATGTACGTATTGTTTTCCATCATAGCCCATGGATCAGCGCTACCTGTAGCATTACCATTTACGATACCAATACAGTATTTCTTGATTGCTGCTCCGGCATTTTGACCGCCAATTTGATCGGCTGGTGGTACAACCAGCGGTCCGAAATCTGATCCAATTTTTGCAAGCACATTTGGATATACAGCACCTGGAAACATAATAGTTTCTCTTCTTCGTAAATCTTCCGTAGTATAAAGAGATAAAATATCTTGTGAAGGTCCGAATACGCCGCCGTAAGAAGCATTTGATGTACTTACAGTTCCGTTGCTAATGCCAAATTGCGTATTGCAGTTGCTTGCGTTTCCATACACACCGACATTTTTCCACTGAAGTGCGAAAATAGACTCTTCGTTATTGTTGTTTGGAAATGTAAAAAGATCTGCAAATGATTTATTCGGCAACTGTGCACCACCAAGTAGTTTAAATTCACCTGAACTGATTACGTCTTCGGCCATTGCTCTTGCTTCGGCATACTTCTTTTGATAAAGGTACACTTTAGCCAACATCGACTTAGCAGAGCCTTTAGTAACTTTTGCATTCTCTGCATAATTTCCGCTGCGTACACGGTCGTACAATTTTTCGATGGCAGTTAAATAATCTCTTTCGATTAAAGTATAAACGTCTTCTACGCGGTTGGTGTTGATTAAAGGATCGTTCACGTAGTCTACGTTGTTTTCGATGATTGGAACCGCCCCCCAAAGACGCACTAGGTAGAAATAGGCTGTTGCGCGCATGAAGTATGCTTCGCCCACGGTATTTTGCAATACTTCTGGAGAAACGCCACTGCCTACGCGCGCCTCTAAGTAGTTAATTATGGAATTGGCTTGTGCCACATTTGCCCACAAAGATTGCCATCCAACTAATAATTCGCCATCGCTACCTGTGATAGAGAAATTACGCATGGCATTCACATCAGGTGAGTACGACATCATGTTACCAGAGCCTACTTCTGCAATAGCGAAAAAGAATTTATTGTGAAAATAAAACCAAGTACGATTGTACATCGCATTTGTAGCCTTAGCAACTTGCTCATTCGTGGCATAAAAAGACTCAAGCGCAATTGAATCTTCTGGCGGTCTGTTGGTAAAATCGTCGTTACAAGACGAAAGCAGGAGCGCAGACAAAAGTAGCGCTGAAAAGAATTTGCTTTTTAAAGAATATATAGAATTCATATGCTTAATTAATTAAAATTCGATGTTAACGCCTAATGAATACGTTCGCGGTGTTGGATAGCGGCCATTGTCGACATTACTCAACAATACATTTTGGTTAAAAGATCCAATTTCTGGATCATAACCGCTGTACTTCGTAAACGTGTACAAGTTTTGAACAGAACCATAAATGCGTACTCGGCTTATTTTCAATTTAGAAATGGATGCCGACGGCAGGTTATAACCCAAAGTAAGGTTCTGAATTCTCAGATAAGAACCATCTTCCACATAGCGATCTGAAATCTCTTGATTCGGGTTAGAAAGCGAGTTAATTGGTCGTGGAATATTGGTATTTGTATTATCCGCAGAATAAAAATTTGCTGCTTCCACAAACATGTTCTGCCATAATGTGTTGTTTGCTATACCATTTCTGTAAGTTAAATTCAAGATGTCATTTCCAACTGAACCTTGACAGAATACTGATAAATCGAAATTTTTGTATCTAAAGTTGTTGGTGAAACCAAAAGTGAAATCTGGATGCGGATTGCCGATAAAAGTTCTATCGAGATCGTTAATCTCTCCGTCGTCGTTAATATCTACATACTTCACATCGCCGAGGTATGTTTGCCCCGGTACCGGACCAAAACCTTGCCCAAATTGTACTGGCGCATCCACAAATTGTTCATCAGAAGTAAAAAGCCCATCCGTTTTGAAGCCCCAAAACATACCAATAGGCATACCTACAACTGTGTTTGTAGCAGAAACAGGTAAAAATCCATTTGTATTTACCGTTTGATTTAATGATAGACCTGCGAGAAGCGAGTTTACATTGTTTTTATTAAGTAGAGAAAACTAAATTGCTGGTCCAATTGAAATCTGTTTTCGATTTTAAATCGAAGTTTACAGTTATATCGTAGCCCACATTTTGAACTTCTCCAATGTTAGAATAGGGTGCACTTATTCCCCCGTTGAATGCGTCGCCTCCTGTTAAATAAAATGGAAGTGGCACTACAAATAGAAACCCGTCAGACAATTTCTTATAATAGTCTATAGATACAGATAAGCGACTGTTAATAGTCGTAAAATCCAATCCTGCATTGGTTTGCCGCATCGATTCCCAAACTAAATTTGGATTATTGAAATTTGAGATCAAGAAACTATCCGATTGCGGACCTAATTGTGCTGAATACGCGTTGTTAGGAATTTGCTGATTTCCAGTTTCTCCATAGCCCAAGCGAATTTTAATGTTGTCCACATATTTGCGAAGTGGCTGCATAAAACTCTCGTTTGATACTTTCCAACCCAACGCAACCGCAGGGAAATATCCTTTTTGATTATCTGTTGTTGGGTCGAATTTAGAACTTTGATCTTGTCTGATCGAAGCAGTAAAGCTATACTTATCCTTGTAATCGTACATGATTCGCCCGAAGTAAGATACCAAAGATTGACTACCTTTATAGCTGGTTACTTGACGCAAATCTGGATCGGATAAATTCAAACCATAGATATCATTTGTCTGAAATCCTTCTGCATTTGCAAGGATACCTTCCCAATGAGAGTCGTTAGCTTCCTGCCCTGCCAAAAGGGTAAATCTGTGGCTACCAAGAGAAAAATCGTAAGTTAATGTGTTAGAAATGTTTGTCGCGTACCAATTTTGTCTTCTTTCGATTAAGTCGGCGGTAAGATTCACTTGCGAACCTCGATCGTAAGAAGGCGTAAATTCGGTATTTTCAGAAAACTCCGTGTTGGCGTTTCCATCGATGCGGTAACGTAATCCTTTTGCGAGAGTTATTTCCGCGAAAGCGCTACCCATGAAATTCTTTCTAATCAATTTGTTATCCTTAATCAAAGCTTCTGCAACCGGATTAAAGTATGCCACGTTCTGACCTGCTGGTGGTGCTGCAAAATCACCATCTAAAGTACGAACCGGAATATCGGGAGCTTGAAGTAACGTATTCGTAATTAAACCCACGAAGCTCTGATTCACAGTGATATTCTCGTTCGAAATACCCGCATTTACATTCGCTCCTACCTTTAACCAATCTTTTACGCGAGAATCAACGTTGATACGAGCCGTATAGCGCTTGTATCCAGAACCTATAATTACGCCCTCTTGATTAAGATATCCTCCTGATAAATAGTAATTCGTTCCGTCTTTTCCACCTGAAAAAGACAAATTATGACTAATTACACGTGCTGTTCTGTAGACTTCGCCCTGCCAATCCGTACCATCTCCTAATAATTCTGGAAATGCGAACTCAGCTCGTAGGGGTTGCCCAAAAACTTCTGCTAAACGATTTTGGTGTCTGGCATATTGCTGTAAATTCATTACATCTAATTCCTTTGATATTGAAGTAATCCAGGTAGAATTTTCGTACGAAATCTTACCTGTACCTTTTCTTCCCGATTTCGTTGTAATGATGATAACACCGTTTGAACCTCTTGATCCATAGATCGCTGTTGCAGAAGCATCTTTAAGAACGTCAATCGATTCGATATCATTGGGATTGATCAACGACAGCGGACTTGCAGCGACTGCTCCAGAACCACCGCTTGAGCCAAAATCATTTCCAGCAATAGGACGACCGCTGGTAGCTTTTCCTGTGGCATCGCCCGTTATTTGAACTCCGTCAATTACATATAAAGGTTCATTAGTACCTGAAATAGAAGTAACTCCGCGAACACGAACGTTTGCAGCTGCGCCAGGCTGACCGCTACCGTTTGTAACCGAAACTCCAGCAAGCTTACCTTGAAGCATTTGATCTACAGAAGTTTGCTTCAAATCAGCAATGTCACGTCCTTTGATAGAAGAAACTGAAGAATTTACATCATTCCTTTTCACAGAACCATATCCAATAAGAACAACCTCTTCTAAGTTTTCGGCCGATTCTTCCAGTTGAACAACAATTTTTTGTCTGTCTCCAACGGTAATTTCTTTTGTCTTAAAACCAATAAAAGAAAACACCAAAACATCGGTTGGTTTGGCATTAATTTTAAAGTTACCATCGAGATCGGTCATTACGCCGTTGGTAGTACCTTTTACAGCAATCGATACCGCAGGCATACCAAGGCCTTTGTTATCAGTAACAGTTCCCGAAATCTGCGATTGCGAAAACGCTGTAGCAATACATCCGAAAAACATCAAAATCACATACAACTTAAGTTGTTTGTAACCCTGACGAAAAGCATGTCGTGATTCATTCATGATTTTTTGTCTAGATTTAGTTAATGGTTTGATTAATTAGCATTTTTTCAAGTTTTAAATTCTACTATTTGTAATTAAGCAGAGTTAAAATTGACGATTATAAAATTATCTAGACATCAACCTCAGATGTTAATATTATTTTATCATTTAGTACTATTATTTTCTCTATCGATTTCGTAAAAAATTTGATAGTATTTGACAAAATAATACCAATAAAAAATGAAGCTATAAGAAGCGCTTCATTCCATAAAACTCGTCGCGGTACTGACTTGGAGTAGTCTTCTTCAAACTTTTAAAAATACGATTGAAGTTCGCGATATTGTTGAATCCGCACTTAAAAGCAATCTCTGAAATACTCCAATCGCGTTCGATCAACCAGCGCGCAGCATAGCCAACTCGAATGTCGTTTACGTAGTTCACAAAAGTTTTTCCGGTGCGCTTTTTTATGAATCGATTAAACGAAACTTTGCTCATCGAAACGAAGTCGGAAACCTCATCGAGTGTAATCTTATCTGAAAATTTACGCTGCACGTAATCGTAAACCAACTTCATTTTATCGGAATCATCAAAACGATCGGTTTCAACCGTGTATGTAGACAACAACTTCTGATTCCTTGAATTTGCCATGTCGTGCAAAAGCGAAATCGTCTCTAAAAAATAATCCATTCCATCTAATTTAGAGAGATTTAAGATGCGTTCTTTTAAATCGATTGCCGTTTTCTTCGAAAATAAAATGCCGTGATTTGCCCGATTAAACATCTCTTTTATAGGTAGCATAATCCTTCTGGATAAAAGCGCTTCATCAAATAAATCACCATGAAACTGAATCGTTATTTCATGAATATTCTTATTCTTGCAATGATACAGTTCCCAGCCGTGCGGCAAATTAGGCCCAACGAGAACCAATTCAATTTCGTCGATTTCATCGATGTGATCACCAACAACCCGCTTGACTCCTTTTCCATTGAAAATAAAGTTAATTTCAAACTCCGGATGAAAGTGAATAGGAAAATCGAAGGTGTCTTTAACTCGGTCGAAAACAAGAAAACTGTCGTCTTTAGACAAGGGTGTAATCTCTCTGTGAAACGTTTGCATAACTAATTAGTGTGAGAATGACTGCAATTATATGATATAAAAATGATAAAATAATATCATTTTGCCTGAACATCAAAAACTAAATTTGAAAATCTTAAATTTTGACACACATATTTTAAGTAAAACACAAACTTTTACCACATAAATTTCAGATATCCGAAAAAATTAAAAAATAAATGAAAAGGTACTCCTTATATAATGTAGGAATTAGTTTGGCGCTTCTGTTTCTAGTGAGTAATTGTCAGGCACAAAAACAAGTGATTACGCCTGCAAACAAAAATGCTACTCCCGAAACCCGTTTGCTGCTTCAAAACTTAAAAATTCTTGCAAAGAAAGGTGTTATGTTTGGCCACCAAGACGCGTTGGCCTATGGAGTAACTTGGCGTTATGAGGAAGGACGATCAGACATTAAAGATGTTGTAGGCGATTATCCTGCTGTTTACGGTTGCGATTTAGGCGGTATGGAACACAACGAGGTAAACGACATCGACGGAGTTCCTTTCGCCAAAACAAAAAAATGGATTACCGAAATTTACGACCGGGGCGGAATATCAACGTTTAGCTGACACATGGATAATCCGTTGACTGACGGCGACTCCTGGGATGTAAAACCTAATTCACTCAGCAGCATTTTACCCGGCGGCAACAAACACGAGCTTTATAAAAAATGGCTCAACAACGCCGCTAATTTCTTAGGAGATTTAAAAGGAAGCGACGGAAAAATGGTTCCAATTCTATATCTCGCGTTTCACGAACTTACCGGAAATTGGTTCTGGTGGTGCCAAAATGTTGCAAGCGCTGCTGATTTCAAAGCAATTTGGAAATTTACTTTCGATTACCTTGTTAAAGAAAAGAAACTAAACAACTTACTGTTTGTTTACAATACTGCCGATTTTCAATCAATGGAAGCTTTTGAAGCCTATTATCCCGGCGATAATTACGTTGATTTAGTCAGCTACGACAAATACGCCAACCAAGGAGGCAAAACGCTTCCAGAATGGGTTACTGATTGTCGTAAACAACTAGAAATCATGGCAAAATTCGCTGAAAAACATAGAAAAGTTATCGCAATTGCAGAGATTGGTTACGAACAAATTCCCGAACCAACTTTCTGGACACAATCGCTGCAAAAAATAACAGACGGATTTCCCGTTTCTTTTGTTTTAGTTTGGCGAAACCACGGCTGGCAAGAACACGAAAAAAAGATGCACTACTACGCGCCTTAAGCCGGACATCCTTCAAATCCTGATTTTCAAAAATACTACGACCAAACCAACACCTTTTTCCAGAAAGATCTAAGTAAGCTCAAGATTTATTCTGAACTTTTAAAGCAATAAATCGGCCGCTATGAACCTAACCACTTTTGATATTTCTATAATTGTCGTCTATTTTATTATGATGGTTGTCATTGGCATCATCATGAAAAATCAAGCGAAAAAAAGCAAAGACAGCTATTTGCTTGGCGGAAAAAAGTTGCCTTGGTACATGCTTGGTCTAAGCGACGCCAGCGACATGTTCGATATTTCAGGAACGATGCTACTGGTGAGCATGGCCTTTCTGTACGGATTTAAAAGCGTTTGGATTCCTTGGATGTGGCCCGTTTTCAATCAGGTCTTTCTGATGGTTTTTCTCAGTAAATGGCTTAGAAGAAGTAACGCAACCACAGGCGCCGAATGGCTTGGAACACGATTCGGATTTTCAGACAAAGGCGTTCGCGGAAGTCATGCCATCGTTGTGATTTTTGCGCTCATGCTTTGTATTGGTTATATGGCATACGCTTTTGTTGGCGTTGGCGAATTTCTCGAAATTTTTATACCCTACGAAACCATTAAAGAAGTCGTTCCTTTTCTCGACTTTTCAATCGACACCAATCCAGTAACCAACCCGAACTTCGCTGCCGAATTAGATCATGCAAAAGATTTTACGGCCCAATTCTATGGAGTAAGCATTTGTTTAGTCGCTACATTTTACAGCATTATCGGCGGTATGCACGGGATCGTTTTAGCCGATTTCATCAAATACATGATAATGATCGTGTGTTCGTTATTCGTTGGTGTAATTGCGATGCAGCACTTAGCGGAATCGCAAGTAGTCCTAACCGACCGAATGCCTTTAGGCTGGGATTCGCCCTTTTTTGGTAGTGAATTAGGTTTGAATTGGGAAGACAAACTCGCTGCCGCAGCTTCTAAACTCGAATCCGACGGCTATAAGTTTTTCTCTGCTATCGTAGGAATGATGTTCTTCTCCGGCGTATTGAAAAGTATGGCAGGGCCAGCGCCAAATTACGATTGCCAGAAAATTCTAAGTACCAAATCGCCCGAGGAAGCTAGTAAAATGAGCGGATTTATCTCAATCATCTTACTGCCTATTCGCTATTTCATGGTTATGGGATTGTGTACACTCGGCATTTTATACTTCAACGAACTTCCATTGTCGAAAACAGGTAGCGACATCAACTTCGAAAGCATCATGCCAGCGGTGATAAACACCTATTTACCAACAGGATTGGTAGGTTTAGTATTAGCTGGATTCCTTGGCGCATTTATGAGTAATTTTTCGGGAACGCTCAATGCGGGACAAGCGTATATCGTAAACGATTTATACCTAAAATACATCAATCCGAGCGCAACTCGCTCAAAAACAATCAACGCCAGTTATTTGGCCGGAACACTAATGGTAATTCTCGGTGTCGGATTAGGCCTACTGATTAAGGACGTAAACATGATTTTCAACATCATAACGGCAGGTCTTTACGGAGGTTTTGTTTGCGCAAACGTACTAAAATGGTATTGGTGGCGCTTTAATGCCAGCGGCTACTTCTGGGGCATGCTGGTAGGTATTATTGCCAGCGCTATCCCTCCTGCCCTCTCGGTTTTAAACATCACCGACTACTTCGACGGAACGCGAATGCTGTATTTCTTCCCCATCTTTATCGTGATTCAGCTCATTGGGTGTATCGCCGGAACGTATGCGGCTCCCCCAACCGAGCGCGACGTACTCATTAAATTCTACAAAGACGTACGTCCGTGGGGTTTTTGGAAACCTATTCGCGATGAAATTTCTAAAACCGAATCTATTGAACCTAATAGAAACATCAAGTGGAATGCCTTAAATGTATTGCTGGGCATTACCGGTCAGATTTTACTAACGTTACTTCCTATGTACGTTATTTTATCCAACTGGTCGGCAGTGAGCATCATTTTAGCTGGATTCTTAACAATCGCTGTCATTATGCGAAAAACTTGGTGGAACCGATTATCTGACTATTAAAATTGTAAGGAATGATTACTGAACAAATCACACGAATTCCGAATTACGCTGAACTTATGAAACAGCACGAACAGTTCTTAGCTATTGAGAACCATAAAATTTTGCACGGAAATGGCATTTACTCTAGATACAACAATCCGGTAGTTACCGAAAATCACGTACCGATTCACTGGCGCTACGACTTAAACGCCGAGACAAACCCACACGGTATGGAACGCATCGGATTTAACGCGACCTTCAATGCCGGTGCTATGAAATGGAACGGTAAATTCCTTGTTTGTGTTCGTGTCGAAGGCAACGATCGCAAGTCTTTTTTCGCTATGGCAGAAAGTGATACTGGCGTCGATAACTTCCGTTTCTGGGATAAACCCTGCGTTATTCCAGAAATTCCGGGAAATCCCGACACTAACGTTTACGATATGCGCCTGGTTGCACACGAAGACGGTTGGATTTACGGAATCTTTTGTACCGAGCGCAAAGATCCAAATGCTCCTACAAACGACACCAGTTCAGCGGTGGCTAACGCCGGAATCGTACGAACCAAAGATTTAATCCACTTCGACAGACTTCCCGACCTCATCTCAAACAGCGGTCAGCAGCGAAATGTTGTCATTCACCCGGAATTCGTCGACGGAAAATACGCCATTTACACACGACCGCAAGACGGCTTTATCGACGTTGGTAGCGGCGGTGGCATCGGATTGGGATTCATTACAGATATGAAAAATCCGGTTGTCGAAAACGAACAAATCATCTTCGGAAAAAGCTATCATACCGTTTACGAACTTAAAAACGGTTTAGGGCCTGCTCCCATAAAAACCAACGAAGGCTGGCTACATTTAGCACACGGCGTTCGAAATACCGCTGCCGGATTGCGATATACGCTTTACTTGTTTATGACTGATTTGAACGATATCAGTCGGGTGATTTATAAACCAGCCGGACATTTTATGGCACCACAAAACGATGAACGCATCGGCGATGTGTCGAACGTTTTGTTCTCTAACGGTTGGATTGCTGAGGAAAACGGCGACGTTTACATTTACTATGCATCGTCTGATACGCGTTTGCATGTAGCTACCTCAACCGTCGAAAAATTAGTAGATTATTGCAAAAACTCACCTGTAGATACTTATACCTCGGGAGGATCTGTGCGAACGATACTCGACTTGATCGAACGCAACAAGAACTTCAAATAATAGCAACAGTTTTCATGAATACACCCACGCATCAAACCATAATAGATATAAATCGTTTGCAAGAAATGCTCGATGATATACTCGCGTATTGGATGCGAGAAACCATCGATGAAAAAAACGGCGGTTTTATCGGACAAATTGATGTGCACGAAAATAAAAATTGGCAAGCAGACAAAGGTTCCGTATTGCATGCACGGATCTTATACACCTTTTCCGAAGCATATCAGCTAACAGGAAATACCAAATATTTGTACGTGGCCGAATGGGCTTATCGGTACATAGAAACCAATTTCTACCATAAAAATGGCATTTATTGGAGCGTTACCGCAACAGGAGTTCCGAGCGAACGTAAAAATCAAATTTATGCACTTGCTTTTACCATTTACGGCTGTGCCTCGTACTACGCTGTAAGTAAAAATACGCAAGCTTTGGCGATGGCAAACGACCTGTTGACGAAAATCGAAAAATACAGCTTCGATAGCGAATACAACGGTTATTTTGAAGCTTTTACAGAAAATTGGAAACCGCTATCCGATTTTCGATTAAGCGATAAAGACGTCAACGAAAAAAAGACCATGAATACGCATTTGCATATCGTTGAAGCCTATGCAAATTTGTATAAAGTGGCACCATCAGCCGATCTAAAAGAACGCATTCAAAATTTGCTCGATGTTATCGAAGAACATTTCATCAACAAAAAACAATGGCATTTAAATTTGTTCTTTTCCGAAACGTGGACGGAAACCAAAAGCGTTATTTCGTTTGGTCACGACATTGAAGCAGCCTGGTTGCTGCTGTGGTGCGCCGAACAAATTAAAGACGAGAATTACGTAAATCGCTATCGCGAAATAGCCGTGGGTTTGGCACAGGCGTGTTTTAAAGGTGTCGATTCGGACGGCGGACTCTGGTATGAATTTGATCTAAACGAAAATAAGCTGATTCGCGAAAAGCACTGGTGGCCTCAAGCCGAATTTTGGTTGGGCATGCACTGTGCCTACAAGCTTACAAACGACGATAAGTACTTAAATGCCGTAACCGAAAACCTAGCTTTCACTGAAAAATACATTCTCGACCGCGAAAACGGCGAATGGCTTTGGGGTGTTTTAGAAGATAAGTCGAAAATGACCGAAGATAAAGTAGGTATCTGGAAATGTCCGTATCACAACGGACGTGCCTGTATGGAATTGATTAAAATTTTAAAAGAAAACAAATGAAAAAGCTGATTTATGTATTGTGGGGAAGTTTATTATGCATTGCTTGTTCGAGTGGCGGCGATGGTTCGGATACGCAAAATGAAGTACCTGAACCAGATCCTACGCCAAGCGACGCACTTACCGTGGCTAACGCCAGAACCTACATGGCCGATCCAAATGCTACCGAAGAAACCGTTGCACTATTCTACAACCTAAAAAAACTCTCTAAAACAAAAACGATCATTGGTCATCAAGACGCTTTCAATTTCTTTTATCAAGACAATCGGAACATGTCGGACATCAAAAAAACAACCGGTAACGAACCCGGATTGTTAGGCTCTGATTTCATGTTCATTACCGACAAAAACAATCCATCAAACAATTGGTTTGTTCAGCAGGAAAACAAAATTATTGCCGACACCAAAGAAGCGTACAACAAAGGCATGATAAACATTTTTTGCTGGCATTTACGCGAACCTTACAACGAAGAAAGTTTCTACGCCAGTGATATGACCGATCAGCAAAAGACAACTGCTTTTCGCGGATTGCTACCAAACGGTATATTCCACGATTGGTACAAAGCAAAACTCGATAAAGTAGCACAAGTGCTCAACAACTTAACAGCTCCCGACGGAACTAAAATACCCGTGATATTCAGACCTTTTCACGAATTCGACGGAAATTGGTTCTGGTGGGGACAAAACTATTGCACCGCTGAAGAATACAAAGCCGTGTTCCAATTCACCGTTACCTATTTACGCGACGTCAAAAACATTCACAACGTGCTCTACTCCTTCGCTCCCGACAATACATACAGCAATACTTCGTCGTATTTAAGCCGCTATCCCGGCGATGAATACGTTGACGTTTTAGGAATGGATAACTGCGGTGACTTAGGCAACGGACAAGGAACTGCAGGTGCCGACCGCGCTAACGCTAAACTAAAAATGATTTCCGATTTAGCTGTAAATAAAGTAAAAATTGCTGCATTTACCGAAACAGGATATCTAGTGAATAACAGCAACGCTCCCATCGACGGCTGGTTTTCGAATTACGCTTACACGACAATCAGCAAAAACAATCCAGAAATTGCGTTCATCATGTTATGGTATAACTATCAAAACAGTTACTACGTACCAACGCCCGCAAATCCGAATGCAGCCGATTTCTTAGTATTCTCAAACAAAGCGAAATGTTTGCTGCAAAACGATTTACCCGATTTATACACCTTACTACAAAATTAAGCTCATGAAAAAGTTTCCTTTCGCAATTCTAGCCTCACTAGTTCTGTGCATCAGCAGTTTTGCGCAGCATAGCTTCATCAAAATCGAAGACGGAAAGTTTATTCGTAACGGCAAGCCATACCACTATGTAGGCACAAACTACTGGTACGGAGCGCTTTTAGGAATTGGAACTGCCAATCAAAAACGCTTAATCAACGAGCTCGACCAACTTAAATCGCTGGGCATCGAAAACCTCCGTGTTTTAGTAGGTGCCGAAGGTGGTACCGACGATTTTACCGTTCGCGAAGCACTTCAGCCTAACCAAGGGAAATACGATGAAAAGTACCTGAAAGGACTCGACTTTTTAATGTCGGAACTCGGAAAACGCAACATGACAGCCGTTTTGTACCTCACCAATAATTGGGAATAGAGCGGCGGATTGGCGCAGTATTTAGAATGGAACGGCAAAGGCGAAATTCCAAATCCGAATATTCCGCCCAATACATGACCTCAGTTTATGGAATACACCTCAAAATTCCACAGCTGCGAGCCGTGTAAAACGGCTTTTGCCAAGTATATAACATTCATCCTTAAACGCACGAACAGCATCACAGGAAAAAAATATACCAACGATCCGAGTATTTTCGCTTGGGAAGTGGCCAATGAACCACGTGTTTTCACCAAAGAAAACGAAAAAGCTTTCACATCTTGGATTAACGATGTCGTTTCTTTAATCGACAAACTCGATTCAAACCATTTAATTACCACAGGTTCAGAAGGAAAAGCCGGAAGCAACGACGATTTAGAAACTTTTGAACGCACGCACAACAATCCAAAAATCGATTACTTAACCATGCATATTTGGCCCAAAAACTGGGGCTGGTATTCGAGTAGCGATGAAGAAAAAACAACGCCCATAGCCATCGAAAAAACGATGAATTACATCGATGAACACATCAAGGTAGCGCAAAGATTAAACAAACCAATCGTCTTAGAAGAATTCGGATTTCCAAGAAGTATGGAAAGCCTCGACCGAAACAGCAGTACTAAATACCGCGACGCATTTTACGAAGCCGTACTGCAACGCATGCTCACGGCAATCGAAAAAAATGAGCCGTTCGTTGCCCTAAACTTTTGGGGCTACGGCGGTTATGGAAAAAACGATCCGGACAACGGAAAATGGAATATCGGCAACGATTACACCACCGATCCGCCGCAAGAACCGCAAGGGTTAAATTCAGTTTTCGCCGAAGAAACAACTACACTTAATCTCTTAAAAAATTACATCGAAAAGCTCAATCAGTAACCTACTTAAAACCTATCCATACTACCCAACTAATGTGTTTAAAAGCGATGATTTCCCTGAATCGTCGCTTTTTTTATGGCGGCATTTCGCGCTTTTCGTTGCAATACCGCCTAGTTGCGGTGGTTTGGGCAGCTTTTCGCACAGCTTCCGTTGGTCGCTGCGCCAAAAACGCCCGCACACGCCGCCACTTCGGCGCTATTTCCACTGCAATCGCGGCCGCGGCAGCCGTTACCGAAAAATCGTAACCGAAAACGTGTATTTTATCTTAAAATGTGTTCTATTTCCGCTAATTCATCGGCGGTAAACAAGGTATTATCTAACGCCTGTAAATTAGCTAACAACTGTGCCTCCGAACTCGCACCAACCAAAACCGAAGTTACCCGCGTATCTTTCAACAACCACGCAATTGCCAATTGCGCCAACGACTGATTGCGCCCTTTCGCCACAGCACCCAAGGCCCTAATCTTTGCGAGCTTATCCATCGTTATTTCTTCCGGTTGTAAATGACCACTTTCTTTGGCCGCACGCGAATGTTCCGGAATTCCGTTCAAATACTTATCCGAAAGTAAACCTTGCGCCAGCGGCGAAAACGCAATACAGCCAACGCCTGCCTCATCCAAAACATCGAGCAAGCCGTTTTCAGGCTCGCGAACAAATAGCGAATACTTAACCTGATGAATCAAACAAGGCGTTCCCAAATCGTTTAAAATAGAAACCGCACGACGCGTTTGCTCCGGATCGTAATTCGAAATACCCGCATAGAGTGCTTTCCCGCTGCGAACCGCAAAATCGAGGGCCTGCATTGTTTCTTCCAAAGGCGTATTCGGATCGAACCGGTGCGAATAAAAAATATCCACATATTCCAATCCCATTCGCTGTAAACTCTGGTTTAAACTTGCTATCAAGTATTTACGCGAACCCCAATCGCCGTAAGGTCCTTCCCACATCTTGTACCCAGCTTTTGTAGAAATCACCAGCTCGTCGCGCCGATTTCCAGAGAAATTTCGTTGAAGTATCTTCCCAAAATTCGTCTCGGCCGAACCGGGAAGCGGCCCGTAATTATTCGCTAAATCAAAATGGGTAATGCCTTTGTTGAAAGCCGTTTTCACAATTCCTTCTGCCGTAGCAAAATCATCAACCGAACCGAAATTGTGCCACAAACCCAAAGAAATTTGCGGCAATAATAATCCGCTTCGTCCTGTTCTGTTGTATTGCATCGCCAATTACTTTAGCTCGAAACGGGCTTCTAAAACCGTTTGCGAACTGCCGCCAACAAACACCTGAAACACACCCGACTCTACTTGAAAAAAGCCTTCGTTATCAAAGAAACCTAACTCTTCTTTGCCCAATTTAAAACGTATGGTTTTTGTCTCGCCTTTCTTCAGCGAAACGCGTTCAAATCCTTTTAGTTCTTTTACCGGTCGCACCACACTTGCAGTAACATCGCGCAAATACAATTGCACAACTTCAATGCCATCTGATGCTCCTGTATTGGTAACATCTACGCTAACTTCGATGCGATCGTTTCGTTGATACGTCGATTTATCTAACTTCAAATTCTGATACGAAAATGTTGTATAGCTTAACCCAAAACCAAACGGCCATTGCGGTGTTTTATCGACATCAATAAAATGCGACCAGAACACGTTGTTGTCGACATTAGTTGGCCGACCCGTATTGTGATGGTTGTAGTAAATCGGGCACTGCCCCACGTTTCGCGGAAAGCTAACCGGAAGTTTTCCCGACGGATTGTAATCGCCAAAAAGAACCTCAGCAACAGCATTTCCGGCTTGAGTTCCCAAATGCCAAGCTTCCACGATACTCGGAATGTGCTCGGCAGCCCAAGGCAAGGCTAGAGGTCGGCCGTTATTCAAAACCAAAACCACATTTTTATTGACCCGATATACCGCTTCCAAAAATTCTTGTTGAAATCCGGGTAAACCAATTTCGGTACGTGTACGTGCTTCGCCACTCATAAAGCCGTGTTCGCCCATAACAAGCACCACCACATCGGCTTTTGCCGCAACTTCCAAGGCACGATCCATACCCGTTTTATCGCTGTAATTTATCTGAACTTCCTCTGTAAAAGCAGGTTTTCCCAGAAAGTAATCAGGCCCTTTTTCGTATATCAAATTCGAACCTACATACTTCTGCATACCTTCCAAAACCGAAACGGCTGTGTTGTCGTCGGCAGCAATGCGCCAACTACCCAACGGACTCGTTTTATCGGCAGCTAAAGCTCCAATGAGTGCAATTTTCTGATTGTTTTTCTTCAACGGTAAAAGTTGATTCTCGTTCTTTAGCAACACAATCGATTTGCGAGCCATATCCAAAACCGCAGCATGGTTTTCGGCGCTTCCTATAACAGCCTGCTCGCGTTTCTTATCGCAATAACGATACGGATCGTCGAATAAACCCAATTCGAATTTTACGGTTAGTATGCGCGAAACAGCATCGTCGATTAGAGCTTCCGAAACTTTACCAGAACGCACTAAATTCGCCAATTCCGCTACATATAAATACGATTCCATGTCCATATCGGCTCCTGCTTTCACAGCTTTTTCCGCGGCATCGGTACCATTCTCAGCGTACCCATGAACAACCATTTCTCGAATCGAAGCCCAATCGGTAATTACAAAACCGTCGAAAGCCCACGAACCTTTTAGAATATCGCGTTGCAGCATTTCGTTACCTGTCGCCGGAATACCATTCAATAAGTTAAAGGCATTCATAAATGTGCGCACACCGGCATCTTTAGCCGCTTTAAACGGCGGTAAAACCATGTTAAATAAGGTATTGTTACCCATTTCAACCGAATTGTATTCTTTGCCCGATTCTACAAATCCGTAGGCAGCAAAGTGCTTGGCGCAAGCTGCAATCGTGTTTGGCTTACTTAAATCGGCTGCCGTATCGCCCTGAAATCCTGTCACACGTGCTTTGGCGATTAAACTCCCCAGATACGGATCTTCTCCGGCACCTTCCATAATTCTTCCCCAACGAGCATCGCGGGTTATATCAACGTTCGGACCAAACGTCCAGTTAATTCCCGAAGCCGATGCCTCAGCAGCAGCCACTTGTGCTGATTTTTTAATGGCGTCTAAATCCCAACTCGCAGCTTCAGCCAGCGGAATCGGACTCAGCGTTTTATATCCGTGAATGACGTCAAAACCAATAATGAGCGGAATTCCCAATCGGGTTTCCTCCACAGCAATTTTCTGCACGGCACGTACCTGATCGACACCCCGAACAGTAAGCATCGATCCAACCCAACCTTTCTTCAAATGTTCGTATTTGGTTGCAGCGTTTCCGTCCTTGGGTGCGGGTCCGGTAACTTCCCAAAATCCGTTGTATTGGTTCATCTGACCAATTTTTTCCTCCAAAGTCATTTTTGCCAACAATTCGGCAACGCGCTTTTTAATGTTTTCAGGCTGTTTTGCAGTCATTTTTTGTGCTAGTGATAAAACCGAGAATAATAATGCGAGAGCTACAGTAATTTTTTTCATGATTTTTTAAGTGAAAATCCGGATAAAGGCATTCCTTGCGAAGTAAAAATAGTGGCAGAGGCCTCGTCTTGCCAGCCGTAACGTAGAGCTGTAGGTGCAAACTTGCAGGAAATGACCAAGGTGTTTTTTGAAACTTTGACAGGTGCTTTTACAAAATTTCCCGCCGCATCGGCCACTTCAAAAACGGCAGTTCCGGTTTTTTGTACGAAATTGAAAATCGAGTCGAACTCCAAAACAATTCCTTTCTTTTCCCAACGTACGTTTTTAATAATTGGATTGTTGAACGACTTATCTAAACTTTTATAGTGATGTACTAAAGCTAATGTTGCTAAACGCTCGCCCACTGTTTTCTTATCGCGCGGATGAATATCAGCTGCATCACCGGCATCTGAAATAACGGCCAAATGTGCGCCCGCATACTGCTCACAAAATAAGCGTTGTTGCTCGCGTAAGGCGGTGCCGTACTGCACATCGCCGTCGTAGTTGTAGGGTGCAAGTTGTACAACATAGACCTGAAAATCTAATTTCCAAGCTTGACGCCACGAATCGAAAAACGCTTGTAGCATGGCGGCGTACGTATCATTACCCACGTTGCTTTCTCCTTGATACCAGAGAACTCCGGCAATTGGAAAACCAACAATGGGATGAATCATGGCATTGTATACGACCGAAGCCTGATGCGGACAATAATCCGATGGTTTTAAATTAGCAGCTGAATTGCGCAAAACGTCACTTTTATCGACCGCTGGTTTTGGCACCCAAACCTCTAAAGGTGTTCCGCCCCACGCACTTACAATAACACCAACCGGCACGTTGCCTAGCTGTGCTTGCAAGCGTTTTGCAAAGAAGTAAGCCGTAGCACTTTTACTTCGAATGGTCTCGGGAGAAATAGACTCCCATTTGGCAGGAATTTGCTGTTGCGGAACGTCGGCGGCAACTTTATCGACCGTAAAAAACCGAATGTCGTTGTTCTTGTCGTTTGCAACTTCGCTGCTGTGCATTTCGCCCCAATCAAAAGTCATTTCCATATTCGATTGGCCGCTGCAAAGCCAAACTTCGCCCAACAACACGTCTTTTAAAATACGTTCCGAATAGCCTTTAATATTTATGGTTTGCGAACCGCGCTTATCGGGAACAGGAATACTAACTTCCCAGTAAGCATATGAATTCACCACGGTTTCTGCGGTGGCATCCGACCACGAAACCGTCACTTTTATCGGTTCTTTAGGCGTTCCCCATCCCCAAATTTTAAGATTGCTGTTGCGTTGTACAACCATACCGTCGGAGAAAATTTCGGGCAAACGCGGATTAGCATACATATTTTGTAGCAGCAAGAGTAAAATTCCCAAACTAATTCTCATTCAATAAAGCTTTTAAGGTTGGCGCTAACTCGTCGGACAAAATTTGATGATCCATCATATCGGGATGATAATCGCAGCCGCGCGGTTTCATTTCTTTGAACGAAAACAGTTGAACGTTGATGTTCTTACTTTTTAAATCGGCTTGAATACTGCGCAAACACGACTGTAATCGGGCTTTTTTCTCACCGTTAAGCATCGGACTGTCGAGCAATAAAATCTTGGCATTTGGATACTTTCCGTGTAATTTTTCTACGAATTGCGTGTAGTTGGAAATGAATTTAGCATCGTTAAACGGCAAGCGCTTTTTCTTGCCATCGCCATCGGAAAAGTCGTTTGTACCCAAGCAAATACTGATAATATCCGGAATTTGCGTGGCTTGATACGCTATTTTTTTAGCGTTGTTGAGATACAAGTTGTCGTACACTTGTGGCAGCGTGGGTTCGGCTTCGTTTTCGTCGTTCCAGTTGCGGTAAATTCCGAATCCGGAGACGGAACTGAGCAGAAAATCGGTTTTCAGTGCACGTGCTGTTATGGGTCCGTAGGCGTAATAGGCGTTGTGCTGGTCGAACCATTGATCGGTATGACACGGAATAGCCAAATCGTTACCCATGCCGCAGGTGATGGAATCGCCAATAAACTCGATGCGTTTTCGATTAGTGGCGGGTATTGGTTGCAGTTGGGTAAGTGGCGATCCGTCGAAGATGAGTTGTCCGATCGAGGCTTCGGTGGCTTTATAGACTTCCACGACATGCGTAGAACCGGGGTTCAAATCGAGCGTAATTGGACTTGGTTTTCCGGGTTCTACGGGATAGCGACCTAAGTAAGCGCCGTCGACAACGAGCACGGCATAATCGCGGTGTGCCCACGAGTCGACAGCTTGTAAGTTGAACGTCACTTCGGTTGCAGTAGTTGCAAACGCTACGCCCGATGCGGCGCCTACGAGTTCGAATTGTGTTGCCGATTTCGGATTGCAGCGACCGAAATGTTGAATATTTTGTGCAAAGTGCCCGGAGCTTAGCAACAAGAGCCCGAACAGCCATTTATTTGACATACATTGATTTTTAGTAACAAAAAACTAAGATACTGCCGAATGTGCATTGGCAGCGGTACTAAAATGTCAATTTTGCAACATTTATTTTCATTTGGTCGTGCCGGCGCCACAGGGGAGGGAAGATGCGGCAGGCGCCATGGGACAAAAAACAAGATTTCCGCTGCACCCTTTCTTGCGGAAACTGTGTATAGGAATCATTTGGTAGTAATCAAAACGCCTGAAAAACATCTTTGAATTGGATTAAAAGGGAGATGACATCTCCTTAATTGTAGCAGATATGCTGATAAAAATGCTTATTCCTAAAACAACTCAATGATTGCGAGTTTGTAGAACGTTCTTAACTCTTTTTCATTTTCACAACAAACTTTCACACAAATAATAAATACTTCTATTTAAAACTTTACATTTATGCACTTTTAACTAAAATCAAAATTTGATGAAAAAACTATTGTGTTCGATCTTTATTGCGACTTCGTTGCTTTTGTCTTGTAGTTCATCTGAGGAAGACACTAACAATAATCAAGGCGGATTTGCGACAACTCCGGTTTCTGGTGTCGTATACAGCAATCCGTTTACCATGGCAGGCGGAAAAGCGAGAAGTCTTACCAGCAATAACGTCGAAGTTTTTTACATTTACCTCACGGAAACTGCGATCAATTGTAATGAAACTGAAAATTTAGGTCCGTTGTGGATTATTGTTCCAGCCGCAGTTGGCACATACGATTTTGCGGGTGGAGCGCGCATTCAGTTTAAGGATCCTAATTCTGGAGATTTTGAAGGAGCAACTGATGCAGAAATTGAAATTACCGCGATTTCGACAACGACAATCACTGGGAAGCTAAAAGGTAGCGGCTTTAATGCTGCAGAAAACGAGATTAATGGAACCTTCAGCGTTCAGGTTTGTCCATAACCGAGTTTTAAAAAAAATACAGGCCCGACGTTAATTGCGTTGGGCTTTTTTGTTACTAAAATACAGGTTATGTCAAAATGCAAGATTTCAGCTGCAACGCCTGACGCTGGGACAGTGCACGGGGAGACGATTTGGAACTTACATGTATTTTTACTGTTGCGCTTCTATAAGAGGCGTAGCCTGTGTTACTCGTCGTATTTGTTTTTGAGTCGCGCTTGAATCCAGTTTTTAATAGCTTCAAACTTCATTTCCCCGATACTTGCAGATATAACCATTTTGTACTTATCATCTTGATTGGTAAGAAAATCTAGTCCATAGTCGAGAAGTATCAGACGCATAAGCACATACGCTGTTCCTTTATTTCCGTCAAGAAATGGATGATTAATCAATTAACTTTCTAAAATTGCTGCCGCATTATCTTCGGGATTTGGATAAAGATTCTGTTTATCGAAAGTAGCAAAAGGTCGATTAATAGCCTACTCGAGCAAGCCTTTGTCTCGCAGACCCTTGCTTCCGCCAAATTTGTCGATCAAAATATTATGAATGTTGAGAACATCTTGTAGATCAATCATTGAGCCAACTTTTCAAGTAAATCTTTGTCGTTTGCAAGAATTTGACGTAGGTTCATTGCCAGCCGAGTTTTATCTGCTGGTTGTTCTTTCAGCTCTTTTAAAAAGTCTAAAACGTCTTTTAAGACAGTTTCTGGTACGCTGTCTAGGACTTTTTGGATTTCAGACTGTATCTCTGTCTTGGTTATGTTCAAATATACAAAAAATAGAAAAATGTTTCTTGGTGTGTACAATTAAGTAGGTTTATTGTTTTTTTGGCGCGCTGTGTCAGCCTCCCCTAATTCGAACCGTTCTTAAATCAAATCTATCTTATTTACGTTTTAAAATAACTTGGCTTTTGCTGCGGTTATTGAACTAAAACAAAATAATTCTGCAGATTGGATCTTTAAAATAAGTTGTTTTTTGAAGTGATATTGATGGAGTGATTTTTAGTGGGGTTGTGCAACGGTTAAACCTAGTGCAGGAAGTGGCAATTTTTGTTTTTTTACAACTTATACTATATTTTTTATCTTTGTAATGTTTTGATGACACGAAAATGAAAAAGATCGTAGTAAACAGAGAAGTTGTGATTTCTTCGGTAGCTAAAATGGTTGCTGATAAGTCTGCTGTACGTTCGTTTTTGAAAGGCCAAACATCTATTGAAACTTTGACTCGAAAAGGGATTAAGTTTGCCAAGCCCGTATAATTATCATTTTAACGAAATAGCACAATCTTATATTTTTACCACAGTTAATGGTATCGAATATAAGGTTGCTTTTATTTTAGATTATACATTCTCTGCGGTTTCCAATATTGAGATTGATCATATTTATCAATTAATTATTGAAAAAACTACTGACGCCAAGGAACCGCTTGATCGCAATGTATCAGCGACAATTTGTGCGCTTTTATCAACTTTCTTTGATAACGAAAGAAATACCATTCTTTACATTTGTGATGATGGTGATCAGAGAGCCGAAGTAAGATTCAGAAAATTTAATATTTGGTATGCCGAAAGTGAATTAACAGACATTGTAACTAAAGTCGATAATGTAATTGTTAGTGAAAATATTGCAGGCTCTGTAAAAATATACTCATCCTTATTGTATCACAATGAAAACACAAATAAGGAAACCATACTAGATATTTATCATTCTATCGAGCAAATTTTGAGCGAAAAGCCCTAATTGACGGCCTCCTCTATTTCTAACCGTTCACAAATCAAATCTATCTTATTTGCGTCTTCAAATGAATTGGCTTTTGCTGCGGTTTTGAACTAAAACAACACAATTCTGCAGATAGAATTTTAGCGCTTTGCGAAGTCGCCCGACTTTTAAGTATGCTTAAAAAAGTTTATCCCAAAACTAGCTGACTTATTATTAACACGATAGCACGACAACGGAAGGACTTATCTAGCTTGTTTTTTAGTTTTGAAAGAATACTCCGAAGTCGGGAGACTTCGGAGAGCGAGGAGTTGTGGAAGAGTTTCGATGCTTAACATTTGTTATTTCACCAGAGTGTATTTAATCAATTCGTTTGCGTTTTCGTCAATTAAAGTTAAACTCCCATCATTGCCATATATATAACTCCAGCCAAAAGGTTCGGTTTCTAATCGGTAAATTTTAGATTTATTATATGTTTGAATCAATTCAAGCTTTTGAATTCTTCCGCTTATTTTTAAATATAAATTATCATCTGACATTTTTACGAACGAAAATTCACCTTCATCAGTATGGTCCTTGAACGACTGTAAATACCAGCTATTGAGGACTCCAACTTCACTCAGTTTACGCAATTCATTTTGGTATTGGAAAGATTTTAGAAGTTCGTCAACAATATTTACAGTTTCTATTTCGCTTAATTTATCAACTAGAATTGGATATTTCTCTTGCTGGTTGAATAATGAGTAATTGTAAAAAGTTAGCGATAAACATTCGAGTTGATAGGCAGGATAATTTCCTCCAAAATTTTCGATAGCTCCTCCAATTTTTGCACACTTTTCAATTATTGGCCAATACGCTATTTGGCTTTGTCCAATATGGTTATGAGAAAAATTTAATATTGGTAAAAAACCACTAATACCTCTCGAATTGTATCCTTTAGTTCCGTGGATATCAAAAATTAAAGCTGCTTTAATCATATTCGATATCGAAATACTGTCAGCAATTTTTAAGTCAGTTGTATTGACCAGAATTTGTTGATCAATTTTATATAAGTTATTCCAATATTCATTTACAATATCATCTGTTTTTAACTGTTCAATTTCCCTACGATACTCTTCAATAGGGATTTGCGAAAACCCAAAACTAACTGTAAGCAATACAGAAAATAAAATGACAATATTATCTTTCATAATAAATGCTAAATTAATAATTGGCGAAGTTCCCTTACACGTTCCATTTTTCTAAAAAAATCATAAATTATTGTTTAACAACGTATTGCAACAACAAATTTATACGCATCCTGAAGCTAGTAAATATGACTTTTGTTTCGCCTTTTATATTTCACGAATTTACAATTTTTCCACTAAACGTTAGTAACGTATTTCCCAGCCCCGGTTGCAGCGGCAGCCCGGAAAAAAAGACGCTNCATTTTTCTAAAAAAATCATAAATTATTGTTTAACAACGTATTGCAACAACAAATTTATACGCATCCTGAAGCTAGTAAATATGACTTTTGTTTCGCCTTTTATATTTCACGAATTTACAATTTTTCCACTAAACGTTAGTAACGTATTTCCCAGCCCCGGTTGCAGCGGCAGCCCGGAAAAAAAGACGCTTGTTTGAACCGCAACTGTGGTGGCGACGCCAGAAGCCCGCCGCAGTGCGCGTGAAAACAGCGTATTTTTTGAGGACTACAGCGGAAAACGGGATTAGCTGCATAAAAAAACTTCAAAAAAAGCCATCGCTTGTGGGCGAAGTAGCTTCTTTTGAAGTTGGTGTGTACAGTTTGCGCGACTTTTAAACCTCCTACTTTTCTGTTTGTAAATTTAGGAAGTACATCGTTAAATCGTTATCGTTTTTCCACACTTTATACGTGTCAAATGTATGTTTGTTGTACTTGTCGGCGGCTTCGTGCCACACAAAAATTACCACATACGCAGACTCGCTGGGCTTTGCAATTGTTTCGTTGAAATAAACATTCAATTCGTCTAAATTGGGAAGGCTTTTGTGGTAGCTTTTCTTGAGTCGGCTCACATCGCCTTTACCACAAGCGCTTTGTAAAACATCTAATCTGTGTTTTAGCAGTTTTCCTGTGTTGTCGTAAATCAAAAACTTAGGAAGTTCAAATCCTTCTTTTTCTTCAAACTCTTTGATAAATGCCTGAAACTGCTCCTTGGATTTGAAGGTGAGTTCTGCGATCGAATCTTTCGATAACGAATACCGCTTCAAGTAAGCTTCAGCACTGCTTTGTCCTAAAGAAAGCAGCGAATAACCCATGAAAAAAAGAACTAAACTCCACTTCATAAAAGTCAGGTGTTTGTTTTAAAAATCGAGCTTATTTTTTACAAATCAACATTTACAACTTAGCGCACTAGTTTTTCACAATTACTGAGTGAGAATAGCGCGTGAAATCACAATTTTTTGGATCTCGGAAGTGCCTTCGTAAATCTGCGTAATCTTGGCGTCGCGCATGAGTCGTTCTACGTGGTACTCTTTCACATAACCGTTTCCGCCGTGTACTTGAACGGCCTCGATCGTAGTATCCATGGCTACTTGCGATGCGAAAAGTTTGGCCATAGCGCCGCTGATGTCGTAATTTTCGTGCATATCTTTATCGTACGCCGCTTTTAAACACAAATGTCTGGCTGCCTCGATATTCACATACATATCTGCCAATTTAAATGCAATGGCTTGATGCTGTGAAATTTCCTTTCCAAAAGCCTTGCGGTGTTTGCTGTACGCCAATGCTAATTCGTAAGCACCCGAAGCAATTCCCAAAGCCTGAGCAGCAATACCAATGCGTCCACCGGCCAAAGTTTTCATAGCGAATTTAAAGCCGAAACCTTCTTCGCCAATACGATTTGCCTTAGGAACTTTCACATCGGTAAACATCAACGAATGTGTATCAGAGCCGCGAATACCCAACTTTTGCTCTTTTAAACCAACCTCGAAACCAGGCATGTCTTTGGTCATAATCAAAGCATTGATTCCTTTGTGCTTTTTCTCGACATCGGTTTGTGCAATCACGATGTAAAAAGAAGCGGTATTTCCGTTGGTGATCCAGTTTTTAGTTCCGTTAACCAAATAGTGATCGCCCATATCGATGGCTGTGGTTTTTTGGGAAGTGGCATCGCTACCTGCTTCTGGTTCCGACAAACAAAATGCGCCGTGAATCTCGCCTGAGGCTAATCGCGGCAACCATTCTTGCTTTTGCTCTTCCGTTCCAAACTCCTGCAAGCCCCAGCAAACAAGTGAGTTGTTCACCGACATAACCACCGAAGCCGAAGCGTCGATCTTGGAAATTTCTTCCATCGCCAAAACATATGAAATGGTATCTAAGCCGCTGCCTCCGTATTTCGGATCGACCATCATACCCATAAAACCGAGTTCGCCCATTTTTTTTATTTGCTCGTAGGGAAACTCTTGCTTTTCGTCGCGTTCGATAACTCCTGGTAAAAGTTCGGTCTGCGCAAAGTCGCGCGCAGCTTTTTGAATCATTAAATGTTCTTCAGATAATTGAAAATTCATAGGTTTTATACTTTTGGTCTTAAGAAAACGTTTTCGTGCGCCCAAATGTAGGTAATTAACACAAAATTTTTTATTGAACAGTCGCTAATTTTGTTCCATGCAAAAATCAACGTATTCGATTTTGGGTTTGATGTCGGGAACTTCGCTCGACGGACTCGATTTAGCCTTTGTTCAGTTCACGCAGGAATATTCCGTTTGGAGCTACAACATTCAAGTTGCCGAAACTATTTCGTACAGCTCTGATTGGGTAAAAGAACTGTCGGAAGGCATTAATTTAGCTGAATCTGAACTCGCTTCGCTAAACGAGCGTTATACGCTTTTATTAGCCCATTTAGCACTGGCATTTATCGAGAAACACCAACTTAAACCCGACGCCATTTGCAGTCACGGCCATACCATAAAGCACCAGCCGCATTTAGGTTACACGCTGCAAATTGGAAATTTACCTCAACTGGCCGAATTATTGCCGTTTCCGATTGTGTGTGATTTTCGTGTGGGCGACGTAGCTTTAGGCGGACAAGGCGCACCTTTGGTTCCGATTGGCGACGAGCTGTTGTTTTCAAACTACGATTTTTGCTTGAATCTCGGCGGATTTGCCAATGTATCAACAAATACCCACGCGCAACGAATCGCCTTCGATATTTGCCCGGTAAATACCGTTCTGAACTATTTTGCGCAAAAGCTTGGCTTGGAATACGACGCAGGTGGTGCAGTTGCCGCAACGGGTATTGTGAACGAGCAGTTGCTTGCAGATCTAAACGCACTGTCGTTTTACGAAACGGCGCACCCGAAATCGCTCGGAATTGAGTTTGTTAATCGGGAAATCATGCCGATATTGACTTCGTATTCGCTGGCAATTCCCGATGTTTTGCGCACTTTCGTGGAACACATTAGCGATCAGATTTCGTTGCACATCAAACGTTTTGATGGACGAAGTGTTTTGATAACGGGCGGTGGAGCACATCACGAATTTCTAATTAGTAGGCTACGCGAAAAACTACCCGAACATGAACTCACGGTTCCCGACGATTTGACGGTAGCTTTTAAAGAAGCGCTTATTTTTGGTTTTTTGGGCGTTTTACGATTGCGAAACGAGGTAAATGTGTTGGCGTCGGTAACGGGCGCGCGGCACGATCATTCGAGTGGTGTGGTTTATAACAGTCAGCTCTTATAGCAAATTACTTCTGGAATTTTTTAATTAATCCTTGCGCTTCTTCGTAGAGGAAATCGCTGGGTGGGATGGTTTGGAGTTCAGAAACAGCTTTTTCGACTTGCTTTAGTTTGAAAAGCGATTCTGCTTTTCGAATGTGCAATACGGCCGAGTTAGGTAACTTTCGCAAACCGATTTCGGCCACGGCAACGCAAGTGGTATAGCTTTTTGGATGTGCCGACAAATAATTGTAAATGAAGTAATTGAAATCGTTCTCCGAGAAGTTTTTCTTTAGAAATTCGACTTCTGCTGCTTCAAACTGCTGTTGTTCAATTAATTCGTTTAGTGTGAATTCATTATCAAGCATTCGTGGCATGTACGATTGCTCCCAATCGTATTTCAAACCCGTAACATTTTTAGTATTCGAAATTTGAAACTGACCTTTTATGTTGTAATCTGAAAACACGATTTCATTGTCAGCAGTAAATACCACCGGAATTTCTTTTCCTGAATTAATCCGCTCCATTAAAAAACCATCGGATGCTGTCAGGTAAATTACCTCATTATCGCCTTTACGATAGCGACCAACATAGCGTTGCAGTTCGGACGTAGATTTGCGAATCATTTTAATGGGTTCAGGAAGAAAGTCCGACCATTGGTAGGCCTTTGCCACCGCGCGACGCACTTCTGCTGCAAAGCCATTGAAATCGTCGCCACTATTGATCATAATCACCACACCTTTTCCCAATTTCAAACTTCCAAAGGCGTAAGTAACATAACCAGCATTTACACCTTGATGTTCAAAGTACTGTTGCCGACTGTCGGTGCGGCGCAGTAAAAATAAACCCGTTCCCGTTTGCTCGAGATAGGTTCCCGAACTCACCTCGGCAACAGGCTGCGTCATTGTTTCGAACGACCGGCGGCTCAAAATCTGAGATTCGTCCTTTTCCGCTTTCATCATTTCTGCCAAAATAGTGGCTAAATCGGTTGCTGTGGTATTCAATCCAGCCGCAGCTAATTGCGGATACACATATTGTTCGGCAACAAACCACGGCGCAGCAGAATATCCAACAGCAATATTATTCGATAACTGATTGTTTAACGGCTGCTGGAAATTTGTTCGTTGTAAGTGTAATTTATTGAAAACGTATTGATTTGCCAGGACTTCAAATGATTTTCCGCTTACTTCCATGGCAACTAATTGTGCAACCAAATAACCGCCTCCGCTGTAGCGAAATTTACCTACTTCCGAATTCTGCACCACCGGATTACAGCCCGTACCTGGTGCACCTGATAAGATTTCAACGAGACTGGGATAGGTGCTGCGACCATCGGTAAATCCGAAGTACGACGACTGTGAAGTACCGGAACTGTGGCTGAGGAGCATCCGTAAAGTGGCACTCGGATTCGCCATTTCGCTACTGCTTTTCAACTGCCACGACTTTAAGTACGAATTTACAGGTGTGTCTAAATCTAGTTTGCCTTCCTCGACTAAATTCATGATTACAATTCCTAAAATCATCTTAGAAACCGAACCGGCTGAAAATATCGTTCGTTCGTTAACTTTACGCTTTGAGAGCGTGTCGGCATATCCATACGATTTGCTCCAAACCACCTTGTAATTGTCGATAACAGCTATCGATGCTCCTGGAATTTTGTGAAAGTCCATGCGCTCGTGTAGATTCCATTTCGGGAAATCTTCTATCGGAACGTAGGGAATTAAACTCGATTCAACTTCTTTGATTTTCTTGGATTGTGCCGTACTTTGATCAAAACAAATAACTGCCAACGACAAAAGGATGATTTTTAAAACGAAACGTGACATAAAAATATTTTTGAGCAAAACTGACGGTTTATAAGGTGTCGAGCGCTTCAATTTATGATTTGGCACTACTTTTTGAGATTGTTTGCGCTACAAATTGACTTGGCGTAAGACCTGTATGCTTTTTAAAAACGCGATTGAAAGTAGATTTGGAACTGAAACCACATTCTAACGCTAAACCCAAAAAAGTGAGTTCGGTTGATTTTCCTTGTGAAACGTGCGTTTTAAAATGTGTGATTCGTTTCGCATTGATGTAATCGTTAAAATTATAACCACTGTGCTGATTAATAGCCGCCGATAAATAGGTGCTATTGGTTTGCAGTTTTTGCGCCAAAATGGGTAAAGTGGCTCGTTCGTCTAAAAACATTAAATGTTGATTCACTAAGCTGTCGAATGCTTCAAACTGCTGCTGGCTTACGAGTGTTGTATTTTCAATCGTTTCCGTACGAACAGTTTCGTCTCTAATCGCTTGAATACCGGGTAATAAAACTTGATTTCGAAACAAATATGCTTTCACGGCAATGAGTAACAGTAAAACCGCAAATACAAGATAGTAGTATCCGTGAATGAAGTAAAACGTGTAGTCTGGAAAAAAAATGAGATAGAACAGTTTGCAAACTTGAATGATCGTTAAAATTAACAAGAATTGAGTAATCCATTTGATGCGTAGCTCTTCAACAAACGAAACGACATTCTCGACTGAATTTTTGAATTTGAAAACATGTCTTATGCTGCATATTAAATAAATACAGATGGAAACAAAACCACTGATCTGATACCACGAATCGAGTTCTCGATCCCAGCCATCGCCATAAAACTTAGGTTCGTTTCGCAACACGACGTCTGAGATAAACATCCACAATGTAAAAAGCGCGTACAAAACGGCAGGCAAAAAGTGTAGCTTCGAAAACTTGGGTAAATGAGGCGTTGGAAACTGTTTCTGCACATATAATAAAACCAAAGGTCCTAATGCATATAGATGTTGAAACGGCACGTAAAACATGAATGTTCGATACGGCTCAAAGATGTACCAACCCGCGTATCCCAACATCCATGGGGCAAAGTACAAACATCCTAAAACGAGAAAAGCCGAAAGTAGTCGACCGGAATCGTCGGGTCGATTTTTCGACTTTACAAACAAAAGCGTAGCTAAAACCGTAATCAGAAAAAAGATTACAAGCAGTGCTACGCTATAAAAAGTGATACTGTATTGCAAAAGTTACTTCCTACAAAAACGTAGCCTCCGAACTAATAGGCACCTGAAGTGCTTTTGAGATTATGCAATTCTTTTCGGCATCTTTGACAACGGCTTCAAATTCTTCGGCAGTAATGCCCGGCACCTTTCCAGAAATTACCAAATGAATGGCAGTAACTTCAAGTTTTTGCATATCGAGATCTAAAATCGCTTCGGTATCTAAACTTTCAGCAACAATTCCTTTTGCTGTTAGGATTGCTCCAACGGCCATCGTAAAACAACCTGCATGCGCTGCTGCAAGTAATTCTTCAGGATTTGTTCCGGCACCCGATTCAAATCGCGTCTTAAAAGAATATTGCGTGTTGTCTAAAATTGTGCTTGGAGTGGAGAGCGTTCCAGCTCCCGTTTTTAAATCGCCAGTCCAGTGGGCTTTTGCGGTACGTTTCATAATCAAAAATATTTACTGGTAAAGATACGTGAGTTGGTGTAGAAAATGGTAAGTGCTATTTGAAATTATGGTTAAAGAATGGATGAAATACCATCGGAAAAAGTTTTCACTTTCACCCCTACCTTCATTTAACTAGAAAATGTACTTTTACACGCCCAAAAAAACGATTTCGTAACGGGCGTTTCTTACAAAAAATCGCATGAAAGAGCTACTCAAAAAATTCGAAAACAAAGAACCTGAAATTGTATTCCATTGGAAAGATCCTGAAACCGAAGCCGAAGGGTGGACCGTTATAAACTCGCTTCGTGGCGGTGCTGCCGGCGGGGGAACCAGAATGCGAAAAGGGCTCGATATGAACGAAGTACTCTCGCTTGCTAAAACCATGGAAGTTAAATTCTCGGTCTCTGGCCCAGCGATCGGTGGCGCCAAATCGGGTATCAACTTCGATCCAGCCGATCCACGCAAACAAGGTGTGCTACAGCGCTGGTACAAAGCTGTGGCGCCGCTGCTCAAAAGCTATTACGGTACTGGGGGCGACCTCAACGTTGACGAAATTCACGAAGTGATACCCATGACCGAAGATTGCGGTGTCTGGCATCCACAAGAAGGTGTTTTTAACGGCCATTTCAAACCTACCGAAGCCGATAAAATTAACCGCATCGGGCAATTGCGCCAAGGTGTCGTTAAAGTTATCGAAGACGCGCAGTTTACTCCCGATATCTACCGAAAATATACTGTGGCCGATATGATTACAGGCTACGGAGTAGCGCAAGCAGTGAAACATTTTTACGAACTTTCGGGAGAATCGGTTGCCAAGAAGCGCGCCATCGTTCAAGGTTTCGGAAATGTGGGTTCGGCAGCGGCCTTCTATCTTGCGCAAATGGGCGCTTCTGTTGTTGGAATTATCGATCGCAACGGAGGCGTAATCAACGAAAACGGCTTCACTTTCGAAGAAATAACTCAGTTTTTTCTCAATAAGAACGGCAATCAGCTTGTGGCAGATAATATGCTGACGTTCGAAGAAATCAATACAAAAATTTGGACAGTTGGCGCCGAAATTTTCGCACCTTGTGCCGCATCACGACTAATAACTCAGGAGCAAATCGACCAACTTATTACCAGTGGCCTAGAAGTGGTTTCTTGTGGTGCCAATGTGCCGTTTGCCGATAAAGAAATTTTCTTCGGCCCCATCATGGAAAACGTCGACAGCCGCATTTCACTTATCCCCGATTTCATCAGCAACTGCGGTATGGCGCGCGTTTTCGCCTACTTCATGGAGCGTCGCGTTGCCATGAGCGATACCGCCATTTTTAACGACACGTCGAGCATCATCAAAACGGCAATAGCCAACATAAAAGCAGAAAATTCCGGAAAAACAGGCGTTAGTGCTACAGCGTTTGAAATTGCTTTAAGACAATTGATTTAAGTTTTTTGGGCAGCATTTCCGGCTTTCGGCTTTATCTTTTTGCTCTGCTGCGCGCCTCAAAAAGGATATCGCCTCTATCCGGGCTGCGGCAATCGTTACCAAAATGAATTTTACAATTTATTTTTGGTATTTTCGTTATCCATAAAACGCTTCGGGCATGACCACCAACGAATACAATCACAATAAAGAATCCTTTATCGCAACAACAGTGCTTTTTGCGTTGCTTTTGCTCGGTTTGTATTTCTTTAAATTCAGCAACACCACCAACCTACTCGAATTTGAAGGCGGTGGCGGTGGCGGCGACGTGGCCGTTAACTTCGGCGATAGTGAATTCGGACGCGGCGACAATTACGATGCCGTTGATCTGTCCGCGGCAGCGCCTCAACCCAAAGCCAACGAGGTACAAGAAGAAGAAATTATTGCCACCGAAGACGATGCTGCCGATGTTCCGGCGGTAACTTCAACTGCCAAACCCAAAGAGAAAGAAAAGGAAAAGCCCAAAGAAAAAGTTGTTGAACCTGTAAAACCAAAACCCAACCAAGCTGCTAACGACGCAATGGCAAGTTTACTCGGCGGCAAAGGAAAAAGCGGAGACGGGAACGACAAGCAAGGCGGAAACAAAGGAAAACAAAACGGCGATCCGAATGCCTCAGGCTACTACGGCGGCGGCGGTTCGGGAACCGGATCTGGCGGTGGAAACGGTAGCGGACAAGGTATTGGTAGCGGTTCCGGCTACGGATCAGGTTCCGGAAATGGCCGTGGAAGCGGTGTTGGAAATTACACACTCGCCGGTCGTAAAGCACTTTCAATTCCAAATCCGGAATATACCTGTAACGAAGAAGGAACAGTAGTTTGTGAAATAACCGTCGACAATTCAGGTAAAGTAATTGGTGTTGTTGCGGGAATTCGCGGCAGTACCAATGTAGCAAAATGCTTACTCGACCAAGCAAAAGCCGCAGCTAAAAATGCACGCTTCGATGCAAAAGACGATGCACCCGGAAAGCAAGTCGGAAAAATAGTTTACAATTTCAAACTCAACTAAGTGACCTATTCGGAAGCGGTACAGTGGCTGTTTTCACAACTGCCCATGTTTCAACGCATTGGTGCAGCCGCGTACAAAGCCAATCTCGATAATATTTTGGCGTTTGCAAAACACTTAAATCATCCCGAAAAAAAACTTAAATGCATTCACATTGCCGGAACCAACGGCAAAGGCAGTACCTCGAACATGACGGCTGCCATCTTGCAACAACACGGATTTAAAGTAGGACTTTACACCTCACCACACTTAAAAGATTACCGCGAACGTATTCGCATTAACGGTGAAATGATTTCTGAAGACGACGTTGTGGCGTTTGTTTCAGAAAACAAAGCGTTCATGCAAGAGCAACAATTAAGCTTTTTCGAAATGACCGTAGGCTTAGCCTTTGATTACTTCGCTAAACAAAACGTAGATTATGCCGTAATTGAAGTGGGTATGGGCGGCCGATTAGATGCCACCAATATCATCTCACCACTGGTTACTGCCATTACAAACATCAGTTTCGATCATACGCAGTTTCTAGGCGATACACTTGAAAAAATTGCCATCGAAAAGGCGGGAATCATCAAAAACAACACGCCTTTATTCGTTGGAAGAAAGCAAATAGAGACTGCTGGAGCATTTGAGAAAATTGCTGCAGACCGTCAAGCAGAAATTCATTACGTGCATACCGATACAGTTTCGAAATACAAACTACAGCTGCAAGGAAATTACCAACCTGAAAATGCGGCCTTGGCATTAGCAATCTGTAAAGAAGTGGCTCGAATCGAGAATTTCGAACTGAAAGAGCAGGAAATCACAACTGCATTTGCACGCGTTCAAGAAATCACGGGATTTCAAGGACGTTGGCAAATTCTCGCGCAAAATCCGCTCACCATAGCCGATACGGCTCACAACTCCGACGGATTACAACGCACTTTAAAGCAAGTTCTGCAACAAACCTACGACCAACTTCATATAGTGCTTGGCGTAGTAACCGATAAAGATTTACCTTCGATTTTACCCTTTTTTCCAAAATCGGCAACCTACTATTTCGCAAAACCAGATATTCCACGCGGATTAGCTGCGGCAGATTTACAAAAAACAGCAGCAAGCTTCGATTTAATTGGAAAAATTTACAATTCGGTTCCTGAAGCTTATGCGGCTGCAAAACAACAAAGTAGCCCGGCCGATTTGATTTTTATTGGTGGCAGTACCTTCGTGGTTGCCGAAATTTTATAGAAATACGTGATTTTTATTTGCAGGATTAAAATCTTAGCCTATATTTGCACTCGCAAAAGCGTTACGGCGCAGCTGCAAAATAAGGGCGATTAGCTCAGCTGGTTCAGAGCACCTCGTTTACACCGAGGGGGTCGGGGGTTCGAACCCCTCATCGCCCACCACAAAGGACAAAGAAGTTTTAACTCTTTGTCCTTTTTTTATGCTTGTGTGTTTCGGCGCAACTGTTGAAATTTACCCTCGAAACAAGCAGCCTTGAATTCTTATACATCACAATTGTTTTCTTTAATTAATTTTCTTCCTTCAACAAGCTTTGTCTGCAGCCTGCACAGAGCATTCTTGATCTTATTTATTTGCAGCAGCACTTTACTCGGCAACGCCCAAGAACTAACCGAAGAAGAAAATAAACAAACGCGTCGCATTCAGGAACTGCTCGTTACAGCGCCCGAGAAAGCTAAAGAAGAAGCCAAGAAGCTGTCGCAGTCTGCAAGTCCGTTTGCGCGTTATTGCGGCCAATACTACACCGCAAATTACTACTACGTAAAATCGAATTACGATGAATCGAAAAAAATACTAACTGCGCTTTTAGAAGAAATCGACCGTAACCCATCGTTAAGTAAGCAGAAAAATTACCAAGACTTGATGGGAATGTGCGTCAACAAATTGTTTTATCTCTATAAAAATGTCGGCGCATACAATCAGGCTTTGGTTTTAATGACGACTTACAAGGATAAAATTCCGAACGACCGCTACGAGCAGCAACTTGGAATTTTAAAGATTGCCATGGGCGAATATGAAGAAGGAATTGTTTTATTGAAGAACGATTTGCGCGCATTTAAAAACCTCGACTTAGGCGTAGCTGAACGAAAGGAAATGCACAATAAGCTTGTTGCAGATCGCTACAACGAAATTGGAGAAGCCTATCAAAAATATTACGTCGGCAACCGGCAAAACAAGCATCTAGATTCAGCTAATGTGTATTTCCAAAAAGCGGCCAAGATCATGCTTGACGAACCTTCGCAAGCCGATTTTACCCGCGCTCTACTAAATATGCACCAAGCGAAGAGCGCAGCATTAAAAGGTGACTACAAAACTGCGCTGCGATTTTATCAACGCAGAAACGCTTATCCAGAAATCAACAAGAATTTGCGCACTGTTCAAATTTTTGATTTGGGAATGGCCGATTGCTATTTCCATCTAAAACAACCCGACTCGGCTATCTATTATGCCAAAGCGTTCGTCAGAAATTATCAGCAAACGCAAGTATCCAAAGAGAATCTGCTTCTAGCCTATTCCCTACTTTCTAAAAGCTATAGCGAAAAGAAAAATACCGAACAAGCGTACAACTATGCGCAGAAAAGTCTGGCACTTATTGAAGAATTAGATCGAATCAAAAGTAAGTCGGTCGACTTTCTACACAACTATACGGTTTCCACAATTAGAAAAGAAGCCGATTCGATTTTAAACCGGCAATTTACATTTGTAGGAATAATGATCGGACTGGTTCTCGCTTTAGGGATCGTATTTTGGATGTTTTATCGCTACTCAAAAAAACAAAAAGACAAGCACAAGCGATTTCTCTCTATCATACAAAGATTAAAGGAGCCAAAACCAATTGAACCGATAACTACAATTTCGATTACCGAAGATTCGTCAACGAAAATGATGGATGATGAATTGATTGACAAAATTAAGACGGGACTGGAAAAATTGGAGCGTAGTGAAACTTTTCTCAAATCGGAATTCAAATTAGCCTTTGTGGCAAAAAAGTTAAATACGAACACGGCGTATTTATCACAGTACTTGAATCAGGTTTTAGGAAAATCATTTTCAGATTACACACAAGAACTTCGAATAAACTTTGTGTTGCGAAAGCTGAGTAATTCTCCTCAGTTTCGGAACTTCACTTTACAGGCTATCGCCGAAGAAGTAGGCTATAAAGACGCAACCACATTCGTAAAAGTGTTTAAAAAGCACACCGGACTTTCGCCGAACTACTATATCCAACATCTGCAAGAAAAATACCTGTAAACCAAAAGATTAAGCCTTTATAACCGTAAGGGTTTTTATAAAATCTCCAATACTTTAATTGTGCGATTAAAGCCACAATGGTAGTTTTACTTCCAGAAAGCCATCAGTATTAAAACGACCAGACTTCCATTTACATCTTATCCCAACAAAACGAACACGTATTTTGACTTCATTTTTTCTTAAAACAAAAACTACTACAGCAAATTCTCAAGGTCATTTCAAAACTTACAGAATACAAAATCTAAAAACTTAATCAACTAAATACAATTCATGAAGAAACTCTATTCCGCGCTTTTACTTTTAATTTCGATAACCTTATGTGCACAAACGTACACGTTTACCACTTTCAACACCAACAATTCGGGTATCGCATCCAACAATATAAACGATTTTGAGAGATCTGCCTCTGGAACCCTCTGGATTACTACCAATAACGGCTTTTCAAGAATGATCGGCAACTCGTTTACAAATTACAATACATCGAATTCTAGCATCGGAACCGACATGTTGAAAGACGTAGCGGTAGCTGGCAGCACTATCTGGATTTCTACCTACGGAAACGGCATAATTCGCTACAACGGAACCACCTTTACAAATTACAATACCAATAACCCGAACATGCCTAACAATTCGGCTACGAGCATTGCAACCGACGGCTCCGGGAACTTTTGGATGGGATCAGCGTCGGGACTAAGTAGATTCAATGGTACTTCGTGGACAACCTACAACACGTCGAATTCGCAATTGATTTCAAACAACGTAACTTCGATTGCAGTCGATGCCAACAACAATGTTTGGATTGCTACCGACGGTATGTTGCAACGATTTAATGGCACTACCTTTACAAGCATCACCGACGGCGTTTCTAAAATTCTTAAAGTTACAACTGCTGGTCTTTATGTAAGTACTGGCGATGGTCTAGGAATTATTGTAAACAACGACTACACTAATATTTATTGGACGAATAACTCCTGTTTGGCGAGTTGTAATGTAAATGCACTGGGCATTGATGAAACTAATAAAGTTTGGCTTGGGCTAGATATTTGTGGAAACGCACCCGGTGGCGTTCAAAACTTTACGAACTGCGTTACGTATTCTACATCAAATTCAGCTTTACCAGACAACAGTATTACGTCGATAAATGTTATTGATTCTAATGTAATCTGGGTAGGAACCTTAGAAGGTGGATTAGTGCGCATGAACCAAACGGATGGACCGATATGCGCCGCGCCAACTGGTTTAAACGTGGCACAGTTTGGACAATCTTCAGCTTATTTGGCATGGACATCGGCAAACCCGGCTCCTGCCAATGGGTACATTTATCGCTACAGCACAACAAACAATGTAACTGGCGCTACAGAAAGCAGTACCTCGCAAACTGGCGCAGGAATCGACCAATTGCAACCAAACACAACGTACTATTGGTGGGTAGCTTCTGCCTGCGAGCCCATAACTTGGGTATCAGGAGGTAGTTTTACCACCGCACCGCTTCCCGGATGTACAACTGCAAACTATGGTTTGTTTCCCGCGGCAACATATACGCCAGGCTGCAGCGGTACTGCCGAGTTAATTGCTTCAAATGCGTGGGCAGGCGAGTATACCAATGTCAATATTTTAGCCGACAAGCAATATATCTTCTCTAGTTCTGTAGCTACAGACTACATAACAATTACCAATGCTAATGCAACGGTTATTTATACGAGTGGTCCAACGCCCTTAACTTGGACGCCAAGCAACATTTCAGGCGTAATTCGTTACTTCTTACATACAAACTCTAACTGCGAAAGCCAAAACACGAATCGAATACGATACATTACTTGTTCTAATATTGTGGCAAACTGCGGCGCACCGACCGGATTATCAGCTACAAATATTACATCCAATTCAAGTAGAATAAATTGGAGTGCACCCACCACCGCACCCGCTTCTTACGACCTTTACATTGCAACGAGCAGTACTGCACCGGGAGCAAATACGGCACCTAATGTAACTAGCGCTATTGCGGGCATCGATGTTTTGAGCGGTTTAGCTGCATCAACTATTTACTACTTCTGGATTCGATCAAATTGCGGGGCTTCAAAAAGTGCTTGGGTTTCGGGTGGAAGTTTTACTACAAATGCCGCACTGAACTGCAACGGCGCTAGCAACGGTTTATTTCCCGAAGCAATTTTTACACCTGCCTGTACCGGCAATTTTGAAACTATTGTTACAAATGCTTATGGAGGAGAGTATACGCACGTAAGTGTGGTTGCCAATAAACAATACACCTTCAGCAGTTCCGTTGCAACCGACTATATTACCATAACCAATCTAGCTGGAACCGTTGCTTTAGCGAGCGGAACTACACCAGTTATTTGGAACTCAGGAAGCACTTCTGGCGTTATCAGATACTTTTTGCACTCTCAAAATTGCGGCAGCGAAACTGTACCAAGAGTTCGTTCTATCAAGTGTATTGACGCACAAACGACAGCCTGTCCACCACCGTCAGCTGTAATTGGCCAGAATATAACATCAAATTCATTCCTAATCAAATGGACTGCACCTGTGAATGAACCAACTATTTACGAAGTTTATGTATCAGCTTCAAGCACAGCACCAACGGCTACAACAACCGCTACAGTTTCAACGAATAATATACTAACAACTTTCGAAAACGCACAGCCCGCTACAACTTACTACTTTTGGGTACGCTCAAACTGCAATATCAATAAAAGTAATTGGATAGCTGGTGGAAGTGTAACCACACTAAATGCTTTAAGTTGTAATGGAGCTCTATACGGCTTATTTCCAAACGAAACGTATACGCCTGCTTGTACGGGAGTTAATGAGCAAATTGTTACTAACGCTTGGGCTGGCGAGTACACTAATGTAAATGTTACAGCCAACAAGCAATATACCTTTTCAAGTTCTGTTACAACCGACTTCATAACTATAACAAACACTGCGGGAACTATCGTTTATGCCAGCGGACAGACACCAGTAAGTTGGAGTTCGGGTAACCTTACTGGAATAATTCGTTATTACATTCATACCAATGCAAATTGTGGCAATCAACCTACGTCAAGAACACGTTTTATTTCCTGTACAAATCCAGTAGTTGTCAATTGTGGGATGCCAGGAACACCTGTTGTTTCTAACATTACCTCGAATTCGTGTCGCATAGCGTGGACTGCCCCAGATGTTGCGCCTTCCAATTACGAAGTGTACATCAGTACCAGCAGCGCATGGCCAGAATTCAACGCTAATCCCGTAGCTTCTCCAATGAGCGCAATCTTGAATTACTACAGTTTCTTAGATGCCTCGACAACCTATTATTATTGGGTTAGGTCGGTTTGCGGAACTAGCCAAAGTGATTGGTCTTTAGGCGGAAGCTTTACGACACTTGCTTCGTTAATTTGTAACAGTGCGTATTTCGGATTATATCCGGAAGATACTATAGTACTTCAAAATTCGGGGGCAATTGAACCTGTTGCTTACCAATCGTATGCCGGTCAATATTCAAATGTAACTTTAGGAGCCAACAAACAATATCAGTTTACAAGTTCTGTGGCAACAGATTTCATTACCATTACCAACCAAGCAGGAACCATTGTTCTGGCAAGCGGGCAAACTCCACTTAATTACGCTACCGGCAACTCAGTTGTTAATGTTCGCTATTATTTGCACGCCAATACCACTTGCGACCCAGACGACATGCCACGCGATAAATTTGCAAAAGCGAGTACACTAGGTTTGGATGACTCTGCGGTTATCAATCGTTTTAAAGTGTATCCGAATCCAACTGCTGGCCAATTTAATGTCGACACCGGAACTGTTATTGCTGATAAAATTGAAATTTTCGACCATGTTGGCAGAATAATCCTTACGCAGCTTACTTCTTCAACCAAAACAACTTTAACGTTGAACGGACTTTCAGATGGTGTTTATCTTATCAAGATATATTCGCAAGACAAAACAGCAGTCGAGAAATTAGTTCTAAAAAAGAATTAACTTCTTATGTAATATGCAACTACAAAAGCCGCTTCAGTATTTGAGGCGGCTTTTTTGTTTGCTTGCATCCGGTTGATCTTGAAATTAGTTGTGTGATCCTTGGTTGAGATCTTCGCATAAAAAACCTTTAAGATTTTATTAACTTTTTTTAAAAATTCCTTTTGACGTTATATATTAGCATTAAAATTCAAACCTTGAGAAATCTCTTCACTACGATTTTCATCGCAACTTGCAGCCTCGTATTAGCGCAGAAGAACATTGATCCGACCCCAGAAGAAATAGCGCTTGCCGTTAAATGGCGGGGAAAACACCCAACTGTTGATCTGTTGGAGCGCAATTACCGAGAAAAGGTCACATTTTTTGACAACGCTAACTCGGATGGTGTAGGCGTGTTGAACGAGATAAAAGCAAACCTGATGTCGCTTAGCAAGCGTTTAGACATGGCATACTCGGAAGGTTACGATCAAGAATCTGCGGTTGAAGTTTTTAAAATCTTGCATCGCAATGGAAAAAGCACTCGATTCGAAATACGGGACGAATATTATAAATCAGATGGTCTTTTTTATAACGATTTTCGTGTAAAATGGGCTCAAATCGATTTCCCCGTTCAGGGCTATAACTACCTTGTCGAAACTGCCACGCGCTACAAAGACGCCAGATACTTTAGTAAAGTATATCTCAGCGGATTAGGCTTGCGAGCTAACTTTGAATTAGAATTTATAATTCCTAAAAACATAGAAATCAGTTTACTCGAATACAATTTTCCTGAAAATCAGATTCAAAAGAAAGAGACAATTGACGAACAAGGCAATAGACATATACTGTATACGGCCGCGGAAATTCTACCTAGAATAGACGAGGATGATGCTCCTGGCGACAGTTACTTATTTCCGCACATAATTCCTGTAGTAAAAGCAATTACAAAGAATGGAGTTCGCAAAACACTATTTGAAAATGGCGATGCTGTATATGCTTGGAATAAATCGATGATAGAACTCACTGAAAATAAACCGAAAGAACTAAAACCCTTTGTTGATGATTTGGTGAAAGGCTTGACAAAAGATGAAGACAAGATAAAAAAAATGTACTACTGGGTTCAAGACAACATCCGATACATTGCTTTTGAAGATGGCATTGCCGGATTCAAACCCGATGAAGCACAAAACGTCTTTAACAAACGTTATGGCGACTGCAAAGGAATGGCAAACCTACTCGCGGAAATGCTAAAACTACAAGGATACGACGCCAGGCTTGCATGGATTGGTACAGATCACATCGCATATAAAGCCGATTTACCTGCACTAGCAGCGTTTAACCACATGATCTGCTATCTTAAAATAAACAACAAAGAGTATTTCCTCGATGGAACGGAAAGCTATACTGGCCTCGGACTTAATGCGAGTCGTATCCAAGGAAAAGAAGTCCTCGTAGATGGCGGCGCTAAGCCGTTGCGAACTAAAGTACCCGTTTCAAATCACACAAACAACACCTCGATTTCGAAAGGTAATTTTAAAGTAGAAGGTGAAAAACTAGTTGGAAAAATGTCGCGAGCTTTTGACGGTGAAAGTCGTACAAATTTCTTTCAACAGTTTCATGCATTTGCAAACGACTTTAAATCAGAAAATTTGACCAACTACCTAAAACGTTATGATAAAAATATAGAGATTAAAGATTTGGGTTTTTCTGACCTAAACAATCGCGATCAAACACTAAAATTAGATTTCGAAGTAATCGCTTCAAACAAAGTAAATTCGTACGAGGGTGAGCTCTATGTTGAGTTTCCTTACGAGACCGAATTAAATCTAGAGCTCTTAAAAGATCGTAAATTACCTTTTGTCTTTGAAATTCTCGGAACTAGTAAAACCGAAGTAATCATTGAAAATCCTCCAGGCTACCAGTTGGTGAAATTGCCCGAGAGTTTTTCTGTAGCAAATGATATATTCGAAATTTCAGTAAAATTCACTCCGGTAACTTCAGGTGTAAAACTGGAATCTCAGTACATTATCAAACAAAAAACACTACCTACCAACCAGTTTAAGAACTACGAAGAAACCGCTAAAAAATACAATCAAAAAATTCGTCAAACGCTTACCTATAAAAAATGAATCCAAAAATCAAGTTCCTGATTACTGCACTAACCCTGATTGTAATTGCTCCAGTGAAAGCTCAGAAAAAAGAAGAAGTTAGAGACTTTTTCTGGGGAAATAGCAACAAAACTAAATACGACACTACTATACCTGAAAAGTACAAAGACGAATCAGCAGTAGTAATCAATAGATACGACTACTATGACTATAGTGAAGGATTTGGCAAAGTAAAATACACGTCGGCGGCTATGCGAACAGTAAAAATTCAAGACGCCGCAGCTCTAAAGTTATTTTCTGAATTTGAATTCTATCAAAACTTCCGCAAATCTTATGGATTTTTCTCGTTAAGAGACAAAACGCTTTTCGGAGTGCGAATCATCAAACCAAACAAAAAAATTATTGAAATCGATACAGAAAAGGATAGTAAAGAAATTGATAATAAAAAAATTCTAGCCATACCCAATCTTGAAATTGGCGACATCATAGACTATTACTACTATACAACTTCCAGTTTCATAGCCCCAATTTACCATTACTTCGACCCAGAAGAGGAGACTTTATGCGAACGCTATCCTGTGCTGAACTATAAATTAGCATTCAATACGGAAAATGATTTCTTCGTAAATTTCCAATCGATTAACGGAGCACCTCAATTAAAAAAAGTAGATACTGGAAAAAGTCGTGAGCGCCTATATGAACTTACAGCAACTGATATTCCAAAAGCAGATTATCCGCGATGGTTTTACCCACTTGTTGAACTTCCAGGATATAAATTTCAAGTATGCCTAGCACAAAATAATGCTGCGGAAGATCTCGTTTACTTTATCCATTCACAAAGCGAGCGCGACATCAAAAGCTCAGTAACAAAAGAAGAAATCAAATCTTTCTTTAACAAACGAATTGTCCCTTATTCAGGTTCAGTAAGCAAGAAAAATTTAAACGGATTTCTAACTGGTGAAAACGACATCGATTACATACATGCTATTTTTAAACAAAACCGGTTTAAGTTGGCTAAAAGTTACGATACTAGTATTGCCGAGGAAGCCAAAATAAATGTTCCCAACAGCCTTTATCAAGAGAGACCTCGCGATTTAGAGGTTTTAACAACTGCTATGCGTTACTGCCTATCCAATGATATCCCCTACGATTTAATCATCGGACTACCTCGCTACGACGGCAAGATAGAAGACAATATCTTAGCTACAAACTTTAGGATTTTAATGCGTATAAATTTCAAAGAACCTATTTATTTAAGCGGACTAACTCCATTTGCAGTATACGATGGTATAGACCCGATACTTGAAGGCACCAAAGCATACATTTTCGCGCAAAGAGGATCAGGCAAACTGACAAGTATGACCGAAGAAATACTGCCGACTTCGACAGCCGAAGAGAATAAAGAAAATGTTCAAATAAAAATTACTCCTTCATCCGATCTGCAGAGCTTTATTATCGAAGCCCGTAACTCATCGATCGGACATCTAAAGAGAGAAAATCAGTCTAACACAATCGCTTTTTACGACTTCCTTAAGGAAGAATATGCTGCAGCACCTAAACATCCCTACGAAGACCCAAGTAGCGAAAAACGAAAAATGGAGCAGTTTGTAAAAGAAATGACCTCGCTTGTTGAAAAAAGAATGGAAGAAGACAAAAAAGATTTACCTAAAGAAATAGGCGAAGAATTTGGAGCCACTGTACTCGAAGCAGAACGAAAAATTATTGAGTCTGCACGTAACGAGATTAATGCACCTTTTGTTTTTGATACAAAATTTAAAATTGGTGCCGACTTTGTCAAAAATGCAGGTGAAAACACAGTAATAGAAATCGGTAAATTCATTGGCTCTCCCGTTGAAATAGCAGAAAAAGAACGAGTACGAACAGCAAATATTTATATGAACTATCCCAGAACATTTGAGAATGTACTGACTTTTGAAATACCTGCTGGTTATGAAGTAAAGGGACTTGAAAAGCTAAATAAAAAAGTAGAAAACGAAACAGGGGGCTTTACCAGTTCTGCAACTATCCAAGGATCAACTTTAACAGTTAAAACAAAACGGTATTATTTACATAACTATGAAGCGGCAATGAACTGGCCTAAAATGCTAGCATTTCTAGATGCTGCCTTCCAGTTTAGCCAAGAAAAAATTCTACTTAAAAAGAAATAAATTTAAACCAAATACAATCTCAATTTTCTAAAAAGTTGCTCTTAGTAGCAACTTTTTTTGTCTCGAATCGCATCATCTAAATGCCTAAAACAAACAATATCTGGGCAAACAAACTACGTAAGTAACAAAAGCAACTCTAAATCTGCTTATTCTTCTGCTCGATGTATTTCGACAAATACTTAGCAGCGGTAAAGGCTTGCTGTCGCAAAATATCGCCTACCGGATTTCTTCGTCTATGCAGCTCTACATTAGTAATTACCTGACTCAATTGCTTGAAAAAGTTGTCAATGTATCTCGACGTGCCAAATTGCATCTCAAAATCCGACTGTAAATTCAGAGAAGTAGGAGTCCACAAATCAGCATCACTATACAAGGCTACGGCTTTCAATACAAAATCAGTATCGTCGTCGGCAGTAACTTCGTTTGGTTCCGTAAGTTCAAATCCTTCTACTCCAATAGATGTACTAACAAATGGAATTCCGTACAACATAGCTTCGTAAATTTTCCCTTTCAAACCGGCACCAAACGATAGCGGTGCAAGTAAAATTCGGTGCGCTCTAAGCATGTCCAAAGGCTTGTCGAATGCACCTGCTAAATGAAAACCTTGCTCTGGGGAATGATACTTTAGTAAGGCCTGCGGAACGTAATTTCCGTAAACAAACAGCTCGGCTTGGGGTAAACGCAGCTTAATATCGGGCCAAATCCGTGCTAATTTATGAACCGCAGCCGTGTTCGGCTTGTGACTTAGGTTACCAATAAAGTAAAAATCGGCAGTGTTATCAAACTGATTCGACTCTGCCTGATAATTTTCCTGCCAAAAAGGAAGGTAAGCCAATAAATCACCCGAGATCTGTAGAAATTCCGTTAAATAACGCTGCTCAAACGACGAGATAATTAGGGACAAATCCGACCGATATATCGACGCTAACTCGCGATTTCTAACCTCTGCTACTTTCTCAGGATCTGACGTTTCATCGCGATCCGTACGCAAAAAATGCAAATCCTCCGTATCCAATATATGAATGATCGAAGTGCTGACTTCTCTAACGCGCCAAGAAAACTGTTCCTCCGTATAATAGCGATCGTATACTACAACTCGTAGATCAAGAACTTTTACAAAATCTTGAAAAGTACTCGAATTCAACGCAATCCTATGTGTAACAACTCCTTCTTGATGCAAATCGGCGCTTCTTTGCGTCGGTTCTGCAGCAGTAGCAAAATGTACCTCGTAGCTATGTATTGCGAAGGCACGCATCAACTGCAAAATCCTGTACCCTGCCGCCGATGAAGCTGGCTCCGGCCAAACTTGACCAATAAACAAAACCCTATTTGCCATACTGCGAATTTACTCGGAATAGGTGTAAAAAGTAATGCTCTACTTAAATTATAAAATAAGAAAACCGCGTGCTGTGCGAATTGAATCGCTGTTGTCTTGCAAACCGATTGTTTTAANGTATCAAACTTCTTAACATAATGATCAGAGTTATGTTTTTTAACTGCTCCCCGTATCAAAGAAGAATCGATTAAAGAAATCAGCTGTCCGAAAACAGATTGTCCGAAAAAGTAGCTACTTTTATTCATGTAATTTTAGTTCGCAAAACCAAATTACAATAAAGCGGGAAATCTTGAGTAAGAAATCCCGCTTTTAAATTTTTATCGGACAGTAGTGATTTTCAATCTTTATTTTAGGGCTAAAATTATCCGCTTTATCTGTTTATTTGCCATCATTTTACAATTCTCTTGTTCCGTTGATAATGATATTATTAGAGAAGATGAGGCACAGTTTATGATCCGACGTATGGATTTTTCATCACTTTCGCTATTTCCCAAAGCTAAGACAACCGTAGGGAAATTTCCTGAATTAAACCAGATGCTTTTACAAAATGAGTACCAACAAAGAAACGCCATTAATACTGGATTTGGTTTTAGCATAGATACAGATGATTTTTTGTTTATCGGAACAGACGAAAAACACTCTTTAACATTTAAAGTTATACGACCGGAAGCTGAAAACAACTCCAAAACGGAGAATTTAGTTCTGAAAAAGTTGGATAACGGCGAGTATGCAACCTTTTTGCTTAGATACGATTTATCGGATGATGATAAAAACAACCTTTTGAATGGGCTGCCTGTAGATGGAATGGATGGTAAAACCGAGATCTCATATTTGAATGAGGAACAGCAAAGATTCACAACATTCATTACTGTAGAATGCGTACATACCTACTTATATAGCGATTTCCAAAGCAATGAACTGCCTAATGGTACTATTGAATTTATAAATAAAAATTTTTACAGCGTCGATTGCACGTGGACAGTTCAAACCTCATATATTGCAAGTGGTGAGGGAGAGAACAGCGGCGGTGGCGGTGCGCCTTTTCCACCTGGAGGAGGTGGCGACGGAAGTTCAGGAAACACGAGTCCGCCATCTTCGAGCGGGAGTACTAGTGGCAGTGGCAATACTCCCTCAGACAACAACCCGACGGATGCAACTAATGTGATTAATGACGAAAACAACCCGATTCAAACGATTCCCCTGATTAATGATTTTACGCGCGACTGTAACTTGGTAAAAAAAGTAAATACCATAAATCCGGCGTTCAAGCAGAAACTCTTAGACATTGCTAGCCCTTCAAGTTTAAACCTCAATTATGAAAAAGGCGTTTTACTCATGAAAGACAATCCAACTCCTATTGATATTGCAGGTTTACCTAATACTAATGAGATAGATATTACAGTACCAGCAGGAAAGTTAATGTTCTTGGCGCATAACCACCTGGGCGACAATACATATTCGGTTTTTTCGCTTGCTGATTTAGCTGGAATTGCAAGATTGATAAGGCAAGGTCGAATTTCGGTAAATAATTTTGTTGCGTATTTGGCAACTAAAAAAGGAACCTATTTAGCGATAACTATTTCCGACCCAGATAAATTGGTAAATTTGTTGTATTCGCGAACTTTTAATGATGACGGTACAGATATACCGGCTGATCAATGGCCAAAAATTGTAGAATCAGAAAAGAATTTTGATTACTTATACAAGCGTTATTGGAAAACCGAAAACCCGTCGAGACTAATTCAAGAAACCGATACAGATAACGAAAATGTTTTGACACAGTTTTTAAAATTTTTGCGCGATGCCGATGCTGGAGTAAACCTATTTGAGACCGATGCGACATTTTCTAACTTTAAAAAGCTGAATTTAACTAATAATAACGAAATCGACCGAACACAAGTTTGTCCTTAATCCTAATCTTATGAAGTCGAATATATTTTTTTTACTAATACTTGGTTTTGTTTGTTCACTAACCGTTTATTCCCAAACCAATGACCCCGTCAATGCGCCGTTTGTAGGAACGTGGAACTATCAAAATGGAAATCAGATTTTTCAATTAATAATATGGGAGGATCCAGAGCCAGATCTTAACGATGGCAGTTATTGCTTGAGGGGACATTACAAAATGATTGACCTGTCTAGCGGTAATCCTACTGTAATTTACAAATCTGACAGCGACGCGCCTGTAGGCTTGAAGTGGCCAAGTGCTTTTATAGGTCACGTATTCAGCGGTAATATTTTTGGCGCTACCTTTCATGAAATCCACTCGGGAAGCTCTTTTCTTTATGGTGACTTAAGTATTAGATTACTTGATGTTTGCCCAACTTGTCCAGCGAAAATTTCATTCAATCTTGTAAAGGAAAAAGGGATAAGATTTTACGATGTTGGCGAGCCTATTATTAGCGATTTTGTTGTGCCCAATAACATTGAATTAACAAAACAGTAAAAGTGAGTGTTTCCTTCGGTAATGTTTTAGCGTCTTTTATTTTGGTGAGTCTATAAAATATTTTTCGTTTTGTTGATTTTTCATTGAGTCGTTAGTAGCGACCTTTAGTAACAAAAAATCAAATGCTTATCGAATTCGCTAAAAATCGCGTTTATTTTTGAATGTTGAGTTAATATATAGGTTGAAATACCTGTAATATCTAAATTTATTTGCAATTTTAGGGAATCGAAACTAACCCAACTTTTTACATGAAAGTAGCGCTTTTTACGAATGAATTTCCACCTCACATTTACGGTGGCGCTGGTGTACATGTCGATTTTCTCTGTCAAGAATTATTAGCTCACGCAGAAGTAGAAGTTCGCTGTTTTGGCGATCAGAACGAAAGTAGCGAACAACTGCATGTACAGGGCATCGAAGCCAATAACGAAATACTGCAATCGGCTGCTTTTCAATCGAAGTTGTTTCAACATTTAATTCGAAACATTGATATTTCCGCAGCGACACCAACGGCAGACGTCATACACTGTCATACTTGGTACACCCATTTAGCCGGCGTTTTTTCCAGACAACTATTACAAGTGCCGTTGATTCTTACAACTCACAGTTTGGAATCGCAACGACCCTGGAAAGTTGAGCAGCTCGGAAACGGCTATTTTCTTTCACGTTGGATTGAGCAACATGCCTACCAGACAGCCGACGGGATTATTGCTGTTAGCCAGCAAATGAAACGCGATGTTGTTGATTCGTATCAGGTAAATCCCGATAAAGTCACGGTCATTCACAACGGTATTGATCCGGATTTTTATGCACCTACCTCCGACGATTCGCTGCTGGAGCGCTACGGCATCAATCCCAACATTCCGTTTGTACTTTTTGTAGGGCGCATTACTCGTCAGAAAGGTATTTCCCAACTCATAGCTGCAGCACATCATTTTGATGCAAATTGCCAAATAGTGCTTTGTGCTGGCGCTCCCGATACGCCTGAAATTGCTCAAGAAACCGAGCAGCTGATTGCCGAATTGCAGCAATCCCGTTCGGGTGTTATTCTAATTTCTGAAATGCTGCCGCGCGAGCAAGTTCGCATTTTGTACAGCAAGGCGCGCGTTTTTGCGTGTCCGTCGTTATACGAGCCGTTTGGTATTATAAATTTAGAAGCACTTTCGTGCGAAACTCCCGTTGTAGCTAGCGCAGTTGGAGGAATTCCCGAAATCCTGACCGAAGGAGAAACGGGCTTTTTAATTCCGTTGGAGCCGGTTTCAAAGTCGGATTTTTATCCCAAGGATCCGGCGGCTTTTCAACGTGCTTTCGCAGAAAAGATAAATGAGCTGCTGCGCGACGAATCTAAAGCTGTTGCGATGGGAAAAGCAGGTCGAAAACGCGTAATCGATCACTTCAGTTGGCGCGCCATCGCGAAACAAACCTTCGATTTTTATCGCTCCGTGCAGGCACAATTTAAACCAGAACAAGCCTAATCATTACAAACCTCAAAACAAAATACATTTCCATGAATACAAGTACTTTAGCTATAATTTTAGGTGGCGGACAAGGTTCTCGATTATATCCTTTAACCGAAACACGTTCGAAGCCAGCAGTTCCGATTGCTGGAAAATACCGTTTGGTTGATATTCCGATTTCCAACTGCATCAATTCGGATATCAAACGTATGTTTGTGTTAACACAGTTTAACTCGGCATCGTTAAACCAACACATCAAAAACACCTATCATTTCAGTCATTTTAGTACTGCTTTTGTGGATATTTTGGCTGCCGAACAAACGCCCGACAATCCGACCTGGTTTCAAGGAACTGCCGATGCGGTGCGCCAGTGCATGAACCACTTTTTAAATCACCAATTCGATTATGCACTGATTCTTTCAGGCGATCAGCTCTATCAAATGGATTTCAACCAAATGATTAAAGCACATCACGAAAGCGGCGCCGAGATTTCGATTGCTACCTTACCTGTTACGTCTAAAGAAGCACCCGAATTCGGAATTCTAAAAACCGATGCCCAAAGTTGGATTACTTCGTTTATTGAAAAGCCAGACGCATCGTTGTTGCCGGAGTGGACGTCGGATGTTAGCGCTGAATCGGCTGCTGCGGGCAAGCACTACTTGGCATCGATGGGTATTTATATCTTTAACAGACAGTTGCTTATCGATTTAATGTCGAATCCGAACACGAAAGATTTTGGCAAGGAAATCATTCCGCAATCTATCGGTAAACATAAAGTTCTGAGCTATCAATACGAAGGTTATTGGACCGATATTGGAAACATCGAATCGTTTTTCGAAGCTAATTTGGGATTGACAGACGATATACCACAGTTTAATTTATTCGATAATTCACAGAAAATTTACACGCGTGCTCGTGTACTTCCGCCTTCGAAAATTACTGGCGCAACGACTATCGATCGTTCTGTAGTAGCTGAAGGTTGTATCATTAATGGCGCGACCATCAAGCATTCGGTGGTCGGCATTCGGAGTCGGATTGGTTACGGTACTTCTATTTCCAATTCGTACCTGATGGGTAACGATTATTATCAAAATTTGGAAGAAATCCGACAAAACGTTGAAAAGCAAATCATCAACATCGGCATCGGCACGAACTGTGTTTTAAACAACACAATCATCGATAAAAACTGCCGGATCGGAAATGGCGTTGTTTTGAATGGCGGTCCGCATTTACCGAATCAGAATACGCCCTTATTTGCCGTAAAGGAAGGCATTATTGTGGTTAAAAAAGGTGCGATTCTGCCGGATGGGTTTGTGGTTTAGAGATTTGGAGATTTCGAGATTAAAAGATTTAGAGATTTAGAGATTTCGAGATTTCGAGATTAAAAGATTAAAAGATTGATAGGAGGGTATGTTAAGCTACAATTAATGCTATCAAATCTTTGTGATTAAAGAGTCGAGGCCTTAGTGGTTTTTGCGCAAAAGCTGTAGTAATTCGCGAAGCGGAGAACCCGTTTGGTCATTTATCAAACGTTAATTTACTTATTTCCACCTAACGTTAGTAACGTATTTTCGCAGCAGCGGCAGAGCGGATTACCCCACAGCGTTGTGCCCGGGGTTCGGGCGCAAGGCGAGGAGTATGAGCGACGACGCGGCCCCACTGAACTACTCTCTTCGTACGGACGTATTTTCGTGGGGGCTGCCCAAAAAAATAAAACTCAAGTTAGTTGAACGCTCGTGCTCCCCTAAATCCCAGCTTTTTCGCCCAATTCAAACCAGCGCATTTCCTTTTCCTCCAACTTGTCGATCACTGTTTTAAGTTCTAGTGAGGCTTTCTCTATGTCGGTTATCGTGCCGTCGGAAAAGGCTTGCTCCATCCGTTGCTTGTCGTCTTCCAACTGTTTAATCTCGCGTTCGAGCTTTTGAAACTCCTTTTGTTCAGCAAACGTTAGTGCCGACGCCTGTTGCTGTTTCCAACTGTTCTTGTCTGCTTTTACCTCGGTTTTTTCTGTCGGAACACTGTCTTCATACGCCCGAAAATCCGAGTAATTGCCCGGAAAATCTTCAATCTCGCCCGCTCCGCGAAACACAAAAAGGTGGTCGACAATCTTGTCCATAAAATAACGATCGTGCGAAACCACCAGCAAACAACCCGGATAGTCGAGCAAGAAGTTCTCCAAAACGTTCAAGGTAACTATGTCGAGGTCGTTCGTAGGTTCATCCAGAATCAAGAAATTCGGATTTTGTATCAAAACCGTACACAAATACAAGCGTTTTAACTCGCCTCCACTGAGTTTTTCCACATAATCGTGCTGCTTTTTCCGATCAAACAAGAAAAGTTCAAGCAAATGTCCGGCCGAGATGGTTTTTCCTTTCGTAAGCGGTATAAACTCGCCGTATTCTTTAATAACTTCGATGACTTTTTGTCCTGGCTTCGGATTGATGCCGCTCTGCGTGTAGTAGCCCAGTTTTATTGTGTCGCCTATAATCACTTTTCCACTATCTGCAGGTAGATTTCCGGCAACGATGTTCAAGAAAGTTGATTTACCCGTTCCGTTTTTTCCGATAATTCCAATTCGTTCGCCGCGCTGAAAGTTGTAATCAAATTGGTTTAAAATGGTTTTCTCGCCAAAGTTTTTACTCACTTTGTGCAGCTCAATAACTTTGCTGCCCAGGCGTTCCATGTTTATTTCCAACTCCACCACATTGTCTTTCCGACGTTGTTGCGCCTTTTCTTTGATGATGTAAAAGTCGTCTTGACGTGATTTAGATTTCGTAGTACGGGCTTTCGGTTGTCTGCGCATCCATTCTAATTCGCGAACAAAGATGTTCTTTGCCTTGTCGATGGATGCGTTTTCGGCGGCTATACGCTCTTCTTTCTTTTGCAAATAGTAGGCGTAATTTCCTTTGTAATTGTAGAGTTTCCCGTTTTCGAGTTCCAAAATTTCGTTGCACACGCGTTCCAAGAAATAGCGGTCGTGCGTAACCATAAACAGGGTAATGTTTTCTTTGGCAAAATACGATTCGAGCCATTCGATCATTTCCAGGTCGAGGTGGTTGGTAGGTTCGTCGAGGACGAGTAAATCTGGTCGGTCAATAAGAATAATCGCCAAAGCCAAACGCTTTTTTTGTCCGCCGGATAAGTTCTTTATTTTGAGTTTTAAATTGTCGAGTTTAAGTTTGAATAAAATCTGTTTGTACTGCGTTTCAAAATCCCAAGCTTGGTATTGTTCCATAGCTTCGAAAGCCGCCTGATATTTCTCGCTATCTTCCGGATTTTCCAGTGCTTTTTCGTACTGTTCGATAACTTTTAGAATCGGATTGTCGCTGGCAAAAATGCTTTCTTCGATGGTTAATTCGGCTTGTAATTTAGGTTCTTGCGGCAAATACGCCACTTTAATTCCCTTACGCATAATCACTTGCCCGGTGTCGGCCTCGTCGGTACCAATCAGCATATTCATCAAGGTCGTTTTTCCGGTTCCGTTTTTGGCAATTAGCGCAATTTTTTGGTCTTTATTGATGCCAAACGACAGGTCGCGAAACAGTTCACGCTCGCCAAACGATTTGGAGATATTTTCAACCGAAACGTAATTCATGGAGGATTTCTTTGCGGCAAAAGTAGTTTTTTGGGTGTTACCCTCGCCAAGAAATTTTTGTTGAAGTACATGTTGTCGGGGCTCGGGTCACGCCATTCGTTGCCCCCGATAGCTATAGAGGTGCTGCTCGGCAACGGCCGCTCGCAGCAGGATTTCCACTGCTGTCGTTAACACAACGTTGTTCTCAGAGAAAATTTCGTTTTGAAAATTC
>NZ_NOXX01000214.1 GCF_002251775.1 Flavobacterium aurantiibacter | reverse complement strand
TTCAATTTATTTTACTTCAAATAATTTCACCCAACGGGTTAATTTTAAATTAAATAAATCACTCATTCAAAAAATCAATACTCAACGAATTCACACAATAACGCGTTCCGGTTTCAGTCGGACCGTCATCAAATACGTGTCCTAAATGCGAACCGCAACTTGCACAAAGAATTTCCGTGCGTATCATACCATGCGAACGATCCTCCACATACGCAACCTTCCCAGGGATCGACGCATCAAAAGACGGCCAGCCACAATGTGCATTAAACTTCGTGGCGCTTTCAAACAGAGGCGTTTTACAAGCTCCACAAACATACGTTCCCGATTCAAAATGCAAGTTGTACTTGCCACTGTGCGGAAACTCTGTTCCTTTTCCTCTTAAAATTTTGTAGCGCTCTGGCCCTAGTTCTGCGAGCCATTCTTGTTCGGTTTTATTTATAGGATAACTCATCGCTGTTTTTTTTCAGGTACAAATGTTATAGAAATCGAATTTGTGCAAAAACGTTTACCCGTTGTTTCGGTCGGCCCGTCGTCGAAAACGTGTCCCAAATGTCCGTCGCACTTCGCACAGGTAACTTCAGTGCGCACCATTCCGAAACTATTGTCTTGTGTGTATTTCACGCTGCCTTTAATCGCTTGATCAAACGAAGGCCATCCGCAATCGCTTTTAAATTTCGAATCCGAAGTAAACAAGACATTTCCGCAAGCCGCGCAAGCATAATGTCCTTTTTCAAAATGATCGACATACACACCAGTGAAAGGTCGCTCGGTTCCTTTCTCGCGTAAAACCTCGTACTGTTCCGGCGTGAGTACTTTCTGCCACTCGGCGTCGGTTTTTGGCAATTCAGACTTTGCTCCAACTGCCGGTTCCGACTTTGAAGTGGTTTTAGTTTGTCCATTGCAAGATGTCAATTGAAACAGCAATACAAACATTAAAATGAATCTTTTCATAAAACGTCTTTTAGTTATCTATACGTAAAAAATCGGCTATTTGGCTGATAACGTCGGCATCACCTAAAATCTTGCGATGTCCCAAACGCTCGGTAATTAGCAAGGTTCCGTTTTCTAACTTTTCTGCAATAGCGTACGCACAAGTCACCGGAACATCATCGTCTTGCTTATCGTGCACAATCAGCGTTGGCTGTTTTACTCCTGCCGCTGCCACCGAAGCCGATAAATCGTGCATCTTCATCTGGTATTTCTTTTCAAAATAATTTTGCATACGCTTGGCATAACTTTCGTCGAGTCCGAGCTGCTTCACAAAATCCAATATGATGTCGTAAATAACATCGCCCGCACCAATCGTTACCAATTTTTCCACTTCCAAACCGCGAACGGCCGCGTTTAAAATCGACATACCGCCCAAAGAATGCCCAACGGCAGAGTAAAAACCACCGAATTCTTTCTGCAACTGCAAAATACTCGCAATAAATTCGATCATCAGCGTCGTTTTCCCGGTCGATCTGCCGTGCGACGGACCATCGAAGCTTACCACTCGAAAACCCATTTTTGTCAAACGTTCGGCAATTTTAAACAATTGAGTACCGCGACCACTCCAACCGTGCGAAATCAGAATCGTTTGCGAACCGCTTCCGTAAACGTACACTTCGATTTCTTTTTGAATGGCATCTATATAAATACGTTGGTGCGTAGTCTTTCGGTCGTAGTCGAGTTCTCGTTTGGGAATGTCGTGTCGGAGCGGACTAATGAATAATTTCACTGCAAATCGAGTTGCCAATTTCGGTGAAATAACTGCTAATAATTTGGCGGAACGCCTTATGGCTATTGGAATTTTCAATGCAAAAATACGTTTAGTGAAATTCTTTGCTTTTTTCGCAAAACTTCACGCAAGTTACCGCATTATCGAATTTTTGCTAAATTTCCGTGTCATAAAAAAAACACAAAATGCGCAATCAAACCCGAATTATCATTGAAAACGTAAAACCACAACTCGACAACGGGGCATTTGCCATCAAACGCATTGTTGGGCAATATATTCACGTAACCGCTGATGTTTTTGGCGACGGTCACGATATGATCGAAGTTGCATTAAAATACAAACACGAATCCGATAAAAATTGGTCGGAAGTACGCATGAAACCTACACAAAACGATGGCTATGAAGCTACGTTTCAAGTTGAAAAACAAGGTTTCTACACCTATCAAATCGAAGGCTGGGTCGATTATGCACTCAATTGGCAACACGGAACTGAACGTAAAATTCACGATTCGCAACACGTAAAATCCGAATTACTGGAAGGCGCCGAATATGTGAAAGCCATTCAAAAACAAGCTACCAAAGAAGAAAAAGTTTATTTAAAAGAAGTCGAAAAGATTTTTAAGTCTGAAAAAGACTATCACGAAGCGATTCAACACGCAATGTCGCCCGAACTAACCGCTATTTTCAAAAAATATCCCGAACGTTTCCTTGCCAATACATCAGCTGAATTACAAGCCTACGTTGATCGTAAGAAAGCATTGTTCAGTACGTGGTACGAATTTTTTCCGCGTTCAGCGTCACAAGAAACCGGCAAACACGGAACATTTAAAGATTGTGAACGATTGCTGCCGCGCGTCGCCGAAATGGGATTCGACACTTTGTACTTCCCTCCTATTCATCCGATCGGCGAAGTAAACCGTAAAGGAAAAAATAATGCAACGAATGCCGAACCAGGCGATGTGGGTTCTCCCTGGGGTATCGGTTCTCAATACGGCGGTCATAAAGCCACGCATCCCGATTTAGGAACTATCGACGACTTCAAAGCGCTTGTGCAAGCCGCGAAAGCTCTAGGAATCGAAGTAGCCATGGATTACGCCTTGCAAGCAGCTCCCGATCATCCTTGGGTAAAAGAACACAAAGAATGGTTTAAATGGCGTCCGGACGGAACTGTACAATATGCAGAAAATCCTCCAAAGAAATATCAAGATATTCAGCCCATTTATTTCGAATCATCAGATTGGGAGAATTTGTGGAACGAACTTTTATCTACAGCGCTATTTTGGATTGAAGAATGCGATATCAAAGTATTCCGCGTGGATAACCCACACACAAAACCCTTCTATTTCTGGGGTTGGTTGATTTCTGAAATAAAGAAAAAACATCCCGATGTGTTGTTCCTTTCAGAGGCTTTCACGCGTCCTAAAATCATGAACGAGCTCGCAAAGCAAGGATTTACACAATCGTACACCTATTTTACTTGGCGAAACACCAAACAAGAATTACAACAATACGTTGAAGAGCTCACTCAAACCGAGCAAAAAGAGTTTTACCGCCCGAATTTCTGGCCAAACACACCCGATATTAATCCGTTTGGCTTGCAATTTGCCAACGAAAGCAAACATTTACAACGCTATTTCTTAGCCGCTACGTTGAGTTCGAGTGTGGGTATTTACGGTCCGGTTTTCGAATATATGGTCTCCACACCTATGGCAGCCGGCAAAGAAGAGTATCTAAATTCCGAAAAATACGAAGTGTATCACTGGGATTGGAACCACAAAAACAAACTGATTATGTTAATCACACGTTTGAACTTCCTACGCCGTGCACACGAATCGCTACAACAAACCAATAACATAATTTTCTGCGATACGGGCAGCGACAGCGTAATGGCGTACATTAAGTATAACGACAATTTCTCTGACCGCACTTTAATGGTTGTTAGCTTGAATGATCAGTTTCCGATTCAAACCAGCGTGCGTATTCCGATAGAAAAAATCGGAAGTAATCCGTTGCAACTCACCGATCAAATCACAGGAAATACCTATTGGTGGGATAAAGAATGGAATTTTGTGGAGTTGAAACCCGAATTGCCTTTTCATTTGTTTAAAATCGCATAACCATGAGCGAAAGCAAACTCAATCTGGAAGAATATCAAAATCCGTTTGTTTTCAAAACCGACTGGAAAACAGCTTTTGAAGATGCCGAATTTGTCAAAATATTTTCGTCTGATATTCTCGAAAATTACATCATCAATAAACGTTGGTACGGCGGAAAAGCAAGTACACTAAAGTACATCGAAGTTGTCGAGCACTTTAAGATAACGAGCAAGAAGAACACCTATTACGGCGTGTTATTAGAAGTAAATTTCAAGGAAGCATTCTACCAGCATTATTTCATGCCTATTTCGTTTATGGCCGCCGATGAGTTGGATACCAGTACCATAATCGCGCCTGTGAAAATGAATGGCTTGGAGGGATTTTTAGTTGATGCGTTACATCAAGAAGACTTTCGTAAATTGCTGTTCGATAGAATTTTAATCGGCAAAGACAAAGAGTCGTCTAAAGTAAAATTCCATCGTGGAGAAAAGCTAGAAGAAGCTGCCTACGAGTCGTCGCGCTTTATGGGTGTTGAACAATCAAACACCTCGATTATCTTCAACAACAAATTGGTTTTGAAGATTTTCCGACGTATTTACATCAGTACGAATCCAGATTACGAAATCAGTCGTTTTCTTACCGAACGCATGGATTTCAAGAGTTCGCCTGCATACTACGGCTCTATAAGTGTTGGCTTAATTGAAGGCAACATCACCTTAGGACTCATGCAAGAATTAGTTCCAAATCAAGGTGATGCTTGGCAATTTATGTTAGATGAATGCGACCGTATTTTCTCCAATTTAGCGATTCGTAAAATTAAAACCGCAAAGCTTCCAGAAATAGAGCTTTTCAAACGATTGAAAATCAACGAAGTTCCTCATGAAATCATCGATTGGGCTGGGCTATCCATTTTCCTTCGCATTCATACACTAGCCACACGAACTGCCGAAATGCACATCGCGCTTGGCGGCGATATTCACGATACCGCTTTCACTCCTACCACGTATAACGGCGATTATACCGTTTGGCTCAAAAACCGCCTCACATATCAGTTCCAAAACCGATTGAATATCCTAGAAAATAATTTGCACAAACTCGACGGACTTGCGCTCGAATTAGCGAATCAGTTTCTTGACAATAAAAAGGAAATCCGCAAAGTATTTTTAGATTTCGATTGGACGAAAATGAAATCGGAACGCATTCGTATTCACGGCGATTACCATTTAGGTCAGGTATTGGTGAACGGCGAAGATTTCTATTTGCTTGATTTTGAAGGCGAACCAGAAAGCACCATCCGCGATCGTAAGGTAAAACAACCACCGTTAAAAGACGTTGCAGGTATGTTTCGATCTTTTCACTACGCGATTTACGCCACGATTTTCAACAACAAGGACAAATATCCGTACTCACAAGAAGAACTTTTCCAAGCCGGCGAAGTGCTGTTTAACTACTTTGTAGGCGTATTTTTACAAACCTACACCGAAGTGGCGCAAGCGGGTAATTTAAATATCGGCTATAAAAAAGAAATCGACTTCCTTCTAAAATACTGCATACTCGAAAAAGCGGTCTACGAACTGGGTTACGAACTCAACTCGCGTCCGCGTTGGGCTGTGATTCCACTTAGCGGAATTGCTAGTATTATGCATTTTAATAATTAATCAACATGAGTTTTTCGCTTAAAGAATTATACGAAAGTGCCGAAGAGCGGATAACAAATCCATTTGTAGGATCATTTATATTATCTTTTTTAGCGATTAATTGGGAGATCACTTTTACATTATTTTTTGGAGATGATTCGTATTATCAGCAGGTATATGCTGGCTCTAAGTACCTATTTTTAAAAAAACAATTTGAAACTGCTAATTATATTGTTCCTCTATTAATTGCAATTATATTTCCATTAGTTAAATTACTTCTTAACCTATTGGTTGTGTATTTTTCTACTCTTGCAAATGAATATGAACTAAAAATTCTAAAAGATAAAGGGATATCCACAAACCTATACTTTGACCTCAGAGATAAGTATTTAGAGAAAATAGAAGAGGCTCAAAAACTAGTTGCAAATGAAAAACATATCCAATCAGAAAATGACAGGATGAGGGAATCTGTAGATTTGTATGTTGGTAATTTAAAAAAGCTTGAAGAAAGTAAAAATGAAATGCAGCAACAATTCGACAAGCTAGATGATGTGACAATGATTAATGGTGATTATGTTTTAGATGTTGAAACATCCATTCAGAAAAAGTTCATAAAATTTGAATCAGGAATGCTTGTTGAAACAGACGCTTATGATTTTAAAACGGAATATTACATTGAAAACTTTTGTTACAACAAAAAACAAGGAGTAGTCACTTTTAATAAATTCAAAAAAGATCTTGATGAAACTATGCGATATCAAAATTTAATTTCTTGCCGATATTCAATATTTGAAAATGGTTTGGAAGGACATGAAAATGGTGTCAAAGTGAAGTACAACAGAAGATAAATCACAAATTAAGTCAACAACTAAAAACTATGAACCAAACCAAATCTTTTTCCCTATTTACAGACTTCGACATCGATTTATTCAAGGCTGGAAAACACTTTCAGCTGTACGAAAAATTGGGTGCACATCCGCTAACTGTCGATGGCGTCGAAGGCGTTTACTTTGCCGTTTGGGCGCCAAGTGCGCGAACTGTTTCGGTCATTGGCGACTTCAATTATTGGGTTCAAGGCGAAAATCAACTTTTCGTTCGCTGGGATTCATCAGGTATTTGGGAAGGATTTATTCCAAACGTAAAAGCCGGAACACGCTATAAATTTAAAATCCAATCGCATAACGGACTCATAACCGAAAAAGCCGATCCGTTTGCGTTTTATTGTGAAATGCCACCGAATACAGCGTCAATCGTTTGGAAACACAATTACAAGTGGAAAGACGATGCCTGGATGAAAAAACGCGCAAAAGTCAACCAACTTAACCAGCCGTTTTCAGTGTACGAAGTGCATTTGGGCTCGTGGCGCCGACCTGGAGACGGCAGAAAATTCCTGAACTACGAAGAATTAGGCGATCAGCTTGTAGAATACGTGCTCGAAACCGGATTTACGCATGTTGAATTCATGCCGGTTATGGAATATCCGTACGATCCGTCTTGGGGTTATCAATTGGTAGGCTATTTCGCGCCAACATCGCGATTCGGAAATCCAGACCAATTTGCACTTTTAGTTGATAAATTACACCAAGCAGGTATTGGTGTGATACTCGATTGGGTGCCCTCACACTTTCCCGACGATGCCCACGGTCTCGGATTTTTCGACGGCTCGCATTTATACGAACATCCCGACCGCCGAAAAGGCTATCATCCCGATTGGAAAAGCTTGGTGTTCAACTACGGACGCAATGAAGTACGCTCGTTTTTAATAAGCAACGCCATTTTCTGGTTACAGCAGTTTCATGTCGACGGACTCCGCGTGGATGCCGTTGCCTCGATGCTTTATCTCGATTATTCCCGAAAAGACGGCGAATGGGAACCCAACATTTTTGGCGGACGCGAAAACCTCGAAACCATCAGCTTTTTGAAAGATTTTAACGAAGCCGTGTACTCAAATTTCGACGGAGTTCAAACGATAGCCGAAGAAAGCACGGCGTTTCCAATGGTGAGTCGGCCTACTTTTGCCGGCGGTCTCGGCTTTGGTATGAAGTGGATGATGGGCTGGATGCACGACACTTTGCAGTATTTCAAAAAGGAAACCGTGTATCGAAAATACCATCAGAACGATCTTACGTTTTCAATGACCTATGCGTTTTCAGAAAACTTTATGTTGCCGCTTTCGCACGACGAAGTGGTGTACGGAAAGCATTCCATTTTAGGTCGTATGGTTGGCGACGAGTGGCAGCGTTTTGCAAATTTACGCCTATTGTACGGTTATATGTTTACACATCCGGGAACAAAATTATTGTTTATGGGCGCCGAGTTCGGACAAAGTTCCGAGTGGAATTTCGAAGGAAGTTTAGACTGGCATTTGCTTCAATTTGGCTACCACAGCGGCATAAAAGCTACGATTACTGCACTAAATAAACTCTACAAGTCGGAACCAGCACTGCACGAAAAGCAGTTTAGCCCCGAAGGATTTGAGTGGATAAACTACTCCGATCATCAAAATGCGGTTTTGTCGTACATCCGTAAAGGCGAAAATGCAAAGGATGATTTGGTGATTGTCTGCAACATGACTCCTGTAGTCCGCCCTGGTTACCGCATTGGCGTTCCCGCGAAAGGAAAGCTAAAGGAGCTTTTCAATTCCGATCAGTTGGCGTATGGCGGTAGCGGCGTAGTAAACGACAAAGCCATAAAAATCGACGATCAAGCTTGGGACGGTCGCGCACAGTCGGCTGCGGTAAACTTACCACCCTTGGGAGTCGCCGTTTTTAAAATAAGTAAATAAGCTGCGCTCGACATAAAAATCGAATTCACGTTAATGAGTTTTTGGGCGTTCCGGCGGGTCGTGCCTCCGGCGCCGTCGGGCTATTCGCGGCAATTCAAGTGCGCCGTTTGGGCGTTTTTTCAAGCTGTAAATCGGCTTCTTGGGTCGCCGCTTCACCGCTGCAAAAACTGCCCACGGCACACTTTCATTTCTGCTGCTATCCCTAACGCAAAACAGACTGTACTCTATTTTGAACTTTGAAAAACAAATAAATTAGCACTAGTCTTCACAAAACAGAATCTTCTAACTTGCATTAAATGGATGTGCGAGTTTCCGAATCTAGCTGTTAAGCCGCACTATCATTGAAGTTTTTCCTTCAAAAAAAGAGACAAGCATACTCAAGAACCTGTCTAATTAACAACGAAAAGGAACAGTGCTTCTATAACTGCGAATTAATTTAAATACCAATATCACTTAAAAAATTGGGCTGCACGTTCATCAACCCGACAAACACAGTTCTACTAATATCGGTATGAAGACCACTACCAATAGTAATGTAAGAAACTAAATGCCAGTTTATTATCAGACTATTACCATCTACATCATTCATACTAAAATCGAAATTGATTAAAATCTTGACAAAAAAATCACAAACTTGCGCATTTATCAAGCTATTTTGTTGATAACTTAACGCGTGAACAGCTTAAAAGCAGGCTTCGGTTTACAGCCAATTTCTATATTTGCTCGTTAAACAATTTACAAGACCATTAGCTGTATTATGAGCGAAGAAAAAGAGAAAAAGCACAATTATTCAGCAGACAGTATTCAAGCCCTCGAAGGGATGGAACACGTGCGTATGCGCCCATCGATGTACATTGGCGATGTTGGCGTACGCGGTTTACACCACCTCGTTTACGAAGTTGTTGACAACTCGATCGACGAGGCTATGGGAGGACACTGCGATACCATATCCGTTGCCATTAACGAAGATGGTTCTGTAACCGTGGAAGACAACGGTCGCGGAATCCCTGTCGATATGCACAAAAAAGAAGGCGTTTCGGCGCTTGAAGTCGTAATGACAAAAATTGGTGCGGGCGGTAAATTCGACAAAGACTCCTATAAAGTATCGGGTGGATTGCACGGTGTGGGAGTATCGGTCGTAAACGCTCTTTCAGTAAATATGAAATCGACTGTCTTTAGAGACGGTAAAATATACGAGCAAGAATACGAGCGCGGTAAAGCCTTATATCCCGTTAAGCAAATTGGGGAAACCGACAAGCGCGGAACACGACAAACTTTCTATCCTGATCCGCTTATCTTTCAGCAAACTATCGAGTTTTCGTACGATACCCTAGCGTCTCGTATGCGCGAGCTTTCCTTCCTTAATAAAGGAATTACCATCACTTTCACCGATTTTAGAAACTTGGATAAAGATGGGAATCCGATTTCGGAAACCTTTCACTCCGACGAAGGTTTGAAAGAGTACATTCGTTACCTGGATGGAAATCGCGAGCCTATTATTTCACACGTGATTTCCATGGACAACGATAAGTCAGAAATCCCAGTTGAAGTAGCCTTGATTTACAATACAAGTTACACAGAGAACATTTTCTCGTACGTAAACAACATCAACACACACGAAGGAGGAACGCATTTACAAGGTTTCCGTTCGGGATTGACGCGTACACTTAAAAAATACGCCGATGCTTCTGGATTGTTAGATAAACTAAAATTCGAAATTACTGGCGACGATTTTCGTGAAGGCTTAACAGCAATTATTTCAGTAAAAGTTGCCGAACCACAATTTGAAGGACAAACCAAAACAAAACTCGGTAACCGAGAAGTAGTTTCGCCTGTTTCGCAAGCTGTAGGTGAAATGTTGGAAAATTATTTGGAGGAAAATCCGAATGATGCGAAAATAATTATTCAAAAAGTAATTCTTGCAGCCCAGGCACGTCACGCAGCGAAAAAAGCACGCGAGATGGTGCAACGTAAAACCGTAATGGGCGGCGGCGGATTACCCGGTAAGTTATCGGATTGTTCTGAGCAAGATCCAGCAAAGTGCGAAATCTACCTCGTCGAGGGAGATTCGGCGGGTGGTACTGCTAAACAAGGTAGAGATCGTAACTTCCAAGCTATTCTTCCTTTGCGAGGTAAAATTCTCAACGTCGAAAAAGCCATGCAGCACAAAGTGTTTGAAAATGAAGAAATTCGAAACATTTTTACTGCTTTAGGTGTGACGATTGGAACAGCCGAAGATTCGAAAGCATTGAATTTAGAGAAGCTGCGCTACCATAAAGTTATTATTATGTGTGATGCCGACGTCGATGGTAGCCACATTTCAACATTGATTTTAACGTTCTTCTTCCGCTTTATGAAAGAACTCATCGAGCAAGGACACGTATATATTGCTGCTCCACCGCTTTACCTGGTAAAAAAGGGTAACAAGAAAGAGTATGCCTGGAATGATATCCAACGCGATCAAGCCAACGAACGTATGGGCGGAAATGCAGGAATCCAGCGCTATAAGGGTCTTGGAGAAATGAACGCAGAACAATTGTGGGAAACAACGATGGATCCTAACTTTAGAACATTACGTCAAGTTACAATCGACAGTTTAGCTGAAGCCGACCAAATTTTCTCGATGTTGATGGGCGATGAAGTTCCACCACGTCGCGACTTCATTGAAAAGAATGCAGTTTACGCAAAAATTGATGCGTAAATCAGGAGGTTACATACTAGCCTTCTTTGTTACAGCTGTTTCTGCGAGAGCACAAAACACCACGATAACTGAAATCGGGAATCTGATTCAAGATGCCCTTCTTCTTACAGATCGATACATTACTCCAGCAACCGACGCAGCAGTATATCAAGCTGCGTCGAGCTGGGTAAATACACCGCGGCATTTGGATCGCTGGGACGTAAATGTTGGGCTGCATTTTAACGCTTTTTTTGTTCCCCATCGCGACCAAACTTTTACGCTCAATCAAAACGAGCTTAAATTTTTTCAAATTAGCGAAGGAACGCAAGTAATAACACCGACAACACTTGGCGACGACCAATATGTCACGCTTACCGGAACACTAAATGATGAACCCGTAAGCATGCGTACACCCGAAGGAGTAGATCGTGAAACAATCTTTTACCCGTATATTCAAGCTAGTGTAGGCTTAGGTTTTGGAACCGATTTCATAGCGAAAATTGCTCCGCGAACCATTTTAAAAAATGTAGAATATCAAGTTGGCGGTTTCGGTTTAAAACATACAATTAGCAGGTATTTTAAGAAAATAGAAGCGCAAAAAATTTACATCTCAGCGTTCGCAGGTTACTCTAAAGAAGATATCACCGTAGAATTTTTAGACGTACAAACTGGTTTTGGAAATTTAGGCTTGACTGCGCTCAATAGCGATATAAATACCTACCAATTTCAGCTCAACGGTTCAAAAGTTTGGAAGAAATTCGAACTAATTAGTGCCGTGATTTTCAACAGTAGCGATTTCAAATACACCGTTTCTGGAAATCGAGGAGCGATTGAAGACGTATTTCCCCTCCAAAGCACTGTGAATACAGCACTAGAAACCCTAAAAAAAACAAAGACGAATATAATTGGCGAAATTAGTGGTCGATACCAATTAAAGAACTTTTACNGACAAGCTCAGGCACCGGCCTTCGACAAGCTCAGGCACCGGCCTTCGACAAGCTCAGGCACCGGCCTTCGACAAGCTCAGGCACCAGCCTTCGACAAGCTCAGGCACCAGCCTTCGACAGGCTCAGGCACCGGCCTTCGACAAGCTCAGGCACCAAAGATACGTGGGTTGAATCGGGAACATGATACGTAAAAGGCTGAATTCATTAGCGTTAGCTTCTAGAAGTACCACAATGTTCCACAGGATGCTTCATAACACACAATGTCTGGATCTCTAGGTGTACTGGTAGAAACCGTGCTCGCTGAAATGCCATCAAAACCACTTTCTTGTAAAAAGCGATAATAGGATTTTAGGATCAAGAGTAACTATAAACCTAATTTTCTCTTGGTAGTTGGGTTGCGCAATTTCCCAGCCGTTCGATGAGTTAACCGGTAAATACACTTCGAAGAAGTCGGTTACTAAATTTAGTCGAATACCGCTGTCGTAAATAAAAGTTGCGCTCGTGTTGCGGCTTTTGGTAACGGCTGCGTCGCCGTACAGTTCGATCCAGTTCCAAACACCAATTCCGGCATTTAGCGACGTAATCCATTGGTTGCTAAATCGTTGAGGTAAAATCGATTTAAATGCGGCGTCTGTTAGAATTATCTGTTGGCTAAAGATTCCAGTGCTTTCTGAACGTCCGTAGTACATATAATCGAAAAGGTAGTCTGTGGGTCGGTCGATACCAAAGCTAAAGTAGTCGGATGTTGTTCGATTTGATAAAAACGTTCCTCCGAAAAATCGCAGTGAAAGTTGGTGGTTTTTAGTTAGCAACTTTCTATAATCAACTTCCAAGGATACTTTACTGAAATCTTGCGAGAGTTGAAAATCGGGAGTAAATGAAAAGTGTTTTAGCACTTCCGACTTGCTGTAGTTGTATCGTACGTTAAAAACACTGTAGTTGTTAACGTCGTCTGGCGGATTTAAGAAGTAGGGTTGCTTTTGAACAAAGACGTTTCTCACCAGAAGCAACTGTTTCTCGTTGTTTCGGAAATTCGGATTGCGCCATCTTAGAAAAACTGCTGGATTAAGTTTTAAATACGATGCGTCGGGTGCGTAATGAAGAAACGAACCGGCGAACTGATATCGTAAGTTGAACCAGTTGCTGTTTCGAAAATTATGGTTTCCCGCAAAGGAGAAATGTCCGATAAGTCGTTGTGTATTTGGCGAATACATTGGATTCACGTCGAAATTAAACGGTTTATCAAGCATGGTTTTGTTGTGAAACCTTAGGCCGGGCGAAATTCCGTCGTACAAATTATACGATAAAGAAGGAACGTAAAGCACTTGATTAAAAAACGGCGCCTCAAGATCTTTCATTATTGCAAAGGTGAAAGGCTTGTTAAAGAGCGATTTATCGATTGCAGTGCTGTTGTTTCGTAGGTTGTACTCCGGGAACTCGTTTTTGTAGTTGAGAGCGAGTCGATTGGCTCCGTTTTTAGGCAGTTTATAGAGGGTGTCGGTGTTGGTCCAAATCCATTTTTTTTCAACGATTTCTTTCTTTTTCAGCAAGTAAACAGGAATTGGATATGAGGTTGTGCTGTTCGATTTTATTTTAAAGGAAACACTGTCTTTTTCTGTGTGAATGTCGCTGAAAGTGAAGTCGGTTGCATCTCGATTAACAATAAGGTTTTCAAATATTCTAATGGTTTTCTGATTTGAATTTTCAGATAAAATAGTTTTGAATGACTCAAAAGATTGTTCTTTTTGTGCGAGAAATTCGCGAACACTTTTCGAGATGCTTTCATTGTTTAGGTAGTCGTCTAGATAACGCAAAACAATTGCAAATTTAGCTCTGTTCGCAATGTTCTGATTGAATTTTATCTGTTGATCTGCTGGAAGATTGAGCGGTTGATCCAGGTTTTTACGTGCCATTAGCAGATAATGGTAGTGAAATTGGTCGTTAAACGAGACTTTGGATAGATTGAAGTTTGAGAACAATTTGTAATTACTCAAACGCCCTAGCATTTTTTGGTTTGAATGATAGGTGTCGATATATGCCATAAGTATGTAATGTGCGATCCCGTCTATCAGAAAACCATTGGTGCGTTTGTCAATCTCCGTATTTTTCTCAAGATATTTTTGAATAAAGACTTTTGCAAATTGAATTTCGAAAACAAATTCGTCGGAAAATGGGCGCAAGAATTTAGGTAGCTGATTGAGTCCGTAGAACGGTCGCTGATCGTAATCGGCTTTGGTAACCAGAATTTTTCCTTGCAAATTTTTGTTCAGGAAATCTTCGGTAAAATCGATGATGCGATTCATCGAAATGATTTTCTCGAATTCGTTTTTTCCGCTGAGCTTAATGTCGGTTACAACCATTAAATCGTTGTGCTGCACGGTGGTGAATCGGTTTTTTGCTGTGATGAAAAAATCGAAGTTTTTACTGTTGTTTTGGATGAAAACGTTTTCACTTGTTGGAATCAAATCGGTTGTTAATTCGAGTTGATACGGATTGTTAACAGTGAAATGCACATGAGTTGGTGCTACGGCAGCATCGGAACCGTTGTCGTTTTCGTAGGCTAAAAAACGACCGTCTTTAAAGGCGGCTGGCATTAAGAATACGTCGCGCAGCAGCAAACTACCGTTTTTTTCGTAGCCGAAGCCATTGAATTTTGCGGATGGAATTCGAAGTTGGTAATCGAAAGTAAGTTCGACGGATTTTCCTGGTAAGAGCGGTTCTTTTAATACAATTTTTAGCAAATCTTTTCCGTTGCCCATTTCAGAGTAGCTCGCAACGGCTCCTGTAATGGCATTTATTCGCGTGTATCCTTTTTCTGCTCGACCGGCGAGGAAGAAACTGCGCACAAACTCGTCGGAAAATCGTTGGGTTAGTGCCGATTTCTTTTGTGAATATGCGTTATTCCAATTGTAGAAAATAAGTTCGGTAAGTGGCTGCTGCGAATCGTTTTGGTAGGTGAATGTTTGTTTGACGTCAACAATCTTTTTTTCGATTGTTACATTTGCTTCAATAGAAGTTTGGTGCTGCGACCAGGCAACAACGGAAAACAATAATAAAGCGATTCGTAAAGCTCTTTGCAATAGCAACATGTTTTAGGGAATAGCCTACAGCCAAGTACAAAAACTCGTTTTGCCTTGCTTTATTGTATGCGTACCTACAAAAATTAGAAGTTCGGACTCAGCGTGTATTTCTTGTAGAAATTGTCGAGTACTTCAACGACTTCATCTTCGGTGTCTACAATTTTGATCAAATCGAGATCCCCGGGGCTTACGGTCGCGTATTTTTCTACTAAAATGGTTTTAATCCAATCCATTAATCCGCTCCAGAAGGTTTTTCCGACAAGAATTACAGGGAATTTTGCCACTTTTTTGGTTTGAATTAGCGTGATTGCTTCGAACATTTCGTCGAGTGTTCCGAAACCGCCGGGCATAACCACGAAGCCTTGCGAATATTTTACGAACATTACTTTTCGAACAAAGAAGTAATCGAAATTTAGGTTTTTATCGTGATCGATGTACGGATTGAAGTGTTGTTCGAAAGGGAGTTCGATGTTTAAGCCCACAGAAGTTCCGCCACCTAAGTGCGCGCCTTTGTTTCCGGCTTCCATGATACCTGGTCCGCCGCCCGTAATAACTCCGTAACCTGCTTTACTGATTTTGAAAGCAATTTTTTCGGCCAATTGATAATAGTGTTGGTCGGGCTTGGTACGTGCTGAACCGAAGATAGATACACACGGACCGATGCGTCCCATGGTTTCGTAACCGTTAACGAATTCGGCCATAATTTTAAAAATGGCCCAGCTGTCGTTGGTACGGATTTCCGTCCATGTTTTTTGTTTTAATCGGTCTTGGATGATTCTATCGTCGTCGTTGTCGAAATCTTCTACTCGCATAGTTTAAATTTTAATGAGCTTTCGCAGAAAAATAGCGTTTTCGAAAAAGCCGACCGCAAATTTAGTGAAAAAGCCTGTTTCGATTGACAACAGTTGTTAAGAAGCAATTTTTTATTTTTAAGTTATAGCTGTGCTTCATGATTTTTTTAATGATGTATTTTCTGCAACAGCGATTGGAAAAGAAAGCGTGCGGTGAATAAAAACGTACTGCTGCGTAGCGGATTTTGGCGACCAGCGGAAGCCGAAAGACCTGCTGCAGCAGTAGTTTTTGTTGCCGTACCTTTACTTGGAAAGCGCGGTGCCCGGCAAATTAATTTCCACGGGATTTCAGCCGGGCAGTTGCCCCAATTATTAATGTCTTACAATCAGTTTTTCGGTTTTGGTTTCGTTGTTTGCAAACGTAAGGTTAACCAAATAAATTCCGTTTGGAAGCTGGTTTACGTCAATTTGATTTCCGTTCATTTTTGTAGGAACAGATTTCCCATCGATGGTGAAAATTTCAGCTTTTGTGACCTCTTCGTTAAGCGAAATGCTGTTTGAAGCTGGATTTGGGTAGAAACTTGTTTTGTTTTTATCGAAATCGGAAGTGCTTAATACCGTATCGATGAAGAATTTAGCCAATGCAAAATCGGTTGTTCCTTGAGTTTCGCCTCCAATACCTGCTGCAATGGCTGTATTTCCGGAAACCAGCAGACGCACTATACCATCAGCTGCATTGTTTATATCGATGGCTAACTTACTGCCTTGAGCAAAAGCGATATCCAGAACGCCGTTACTGTTAACACGCATAACAGTGAAATCGAAGTCAGCATCATTAGTTTGACTAGAGCTTCCGCTGATCATGAGCTTTCCATTAGCATCTTCGTGCAAATCTCTTGGAAATCTAATTGTTTGGATGGCCAAAGGTAGATTACCGTCGCCAGCAAAAGTGGTGTCAAATTCGCCGTTAGAATTAAATCGGGTAATAAGTGCTTCTTCGTTTTCACCTATGGATGAGCAAACGGTAATTTTGCCATTTGGGCTAGCGAGTAGTGCTACTGGGTAATCGTATTCTGGGCCACCGAATGTAGCCGATCCGTTACCATTGAAGGTGGTGTCGAGCGTTCCGTTAGAGTTGTATCGGAAAACAATTACATCGGCATCGTTACCGTTAAAGATGGTTCCGGCAGCGATTATTTTTCCCGACGCAAGGGCTTTGATCTTAAATAAATTTTCTTGCTCTTGTGTAGTAGAAGGTAAATTAGAAGTTCCACCGGTTCCAAATGTATTGTCAAAACTGCCGTTAACGTTTAAACGAGTAAGTTTATAGTTCTCGGTGAAGCTAGATCCAATCGTATATATTTCGGTACCGGCAAGTAGTATCTTGCCATTGCTTAATACTTCGATATCATTGATTTTAGTGAAATTATCAGTAAAAAGAACAAAGCCATTTGTTCCGAAACTTGTATCGACAGTTCCGTTTGGATTAAGCTGCAAAACGTAGGAATAAACGTCGCCAGCAGCAACTATAATTTTTCCGTTTGGCAGTATTTCAATATCGGTAATATTGTAGTAAGGTGCTTGATTAAATACGCGTAGAATACCGTTATCAGCGAAAGACGTGTCGAGAGTTCCGTCGGCGTTGTATCGCAGTACTACTGAGCGCAATTCGTCATTAAAAAAGGCTACTCCAGCAACTACGATCTTGCCATCGGACTGTAGTTTGGCTACGTTCAACTCGTCGTAAGCAGAGTAAGGAAAGAAAAATTCTACTTTTCCGTCGGTGCTAAAACCGGTGTTTAGTGATCCGTTGCCGTTGATCTTGCAAAGGTATATTCTATCTTGAAAGAAAGATAAATCGGCATTTCCGGAAAACACGAGATTTCCGTCGTTGGCAATAGAAAAGTCGGCGATATTGTCGTTTAGATTAGAAAGAGTATATACCGTTTGCCCGTCGTTGTCGAATGTAGCATCTGCGCTGCCGTTTGAGTTAAAGCGAAAAGCGGTAACTTTTCTATAACTTATTGTATTTAAGGTGATTGAGGTTTCGGTAAAGTACATGTATTTTCCAGTAGGAAGTAATTTTAAGATACCTCTGTTTGAGAAAAAGTCATCCGGAGCATTGGCTATAGCAATGCCATCACTATCGAAAGTGGTATCGTAATTTCCGTTAACTGTGAGTCGGATTAAGTAAACTCGTGGTAAACTGTTCGAGTAAACTTCGTTCGCGAACAGTAGCTTGCCATCAGCTTGTGCAATAATATTGGAAGGCCGTGTTCCTACAGTTCCCGTGAAGGTAAACAATCGAAAACCAGTAGTGTTGAAGGTAGTATCGAGAAGTCCCGACGCGGTATACTTTGCAACGAAAGCTTGTGTGTCGGTTCCAATATTGACACCGTTTACAACGATTTTATCGTTACTTAGAATCGCGATAGAATTAGTTATTTCTGCAGCTCCTATATTTGATATTGTAGCGCCATTTGTTCCAAAACTTGTATCGATTGTGCCGTTGGTATTAAGTCGTGTTAAGCGGTAATCCTGTTGGTTTGCGTTGTAATAGGATAGTACTATAATTTTTCCATCGGCTTGTTGTGCAAAATCTACGAAGTAAACAATGCTTGAATTGTTTTCTGTATCGGTAATAATTTGGCCATTTATACCGAAAGAAGTATCGGATGTTCCGTTGGTTAAATAGCGTGCTACCGCAACGCCGGAACTGTCGCCACCACCAACAAGTATTTTACCATCTGGTTGCAGTATTAGTTTTTGAAAACCAGCCACACTTTCGTTTAGTACTCTTCCCGTACCATTGAAAGTAGTATCGAGTGTGCCGTCGGTATTGACACGAATTATAAATCCGTACACATGATTAAAGTTATTGAATCGGCCGGCGAGTACAATTTTTCCATCGGTTTGTGTAGCCTGACTGGTAATTGTGAAATCGGCTTGCCCGATATCTGTAAGTATTTTTCCGTTATTTCCGAATGTTACATCTAGATCGCCACTGTTTTGGGCAGACGATAGTCCGACTGAGAAAAGGAAACTCAGTAAAAAGGTAATTTTTTTATTCATAGAAATGTGCCATAGCGGCAATAGTTAGGTTTTAGCAAAAAGTTTTCAAAAGTAGTTTTTTTAAACATTATGGCTTCGGAAAAATCTTACAACTATATATATTTTTCACTACTGTCCGATAAAAACTAAAGTTAGTCATTTTTCGA